>DASYTI010000010.1 GCA_036002485.1 Candidatus Methylomirabilota bacterium
GGACTTCGTCGAGATGTTCGTGGGGGTGGGCGCCTCGCGCGTGCGCGATCTCTTCGAGCAGGGCAAGAAGCACGCCCCCTGCATCATCTTCATGGACGAGATCGACGCGGTGGGCCGGCACCGGGGCGCGGGACTGGGCGGGGGCCACGACGAGCGCGAGCAGACCCTCAACCAGCTCCTCGTCGAGATGGACGGCTTCGAGACCAATGAAGGCGTCATCCTCATCGCCGCCACCAATCGTCCCGACGTCCTCGACCCCGCCCTCCTGCGCCCCGGCCGCTTCGACCGGCAGGTGGTGGTGGCGCGGCCCGACGTCAAGGGGCGCGAGGAGATTCTCCGCGTCCACGCGCGGCGCATCCCCCTGGCCCCCAAGGTCGACCTCATGGTCCTGGCGCGCGGCACCTCGGGTTTCTCGGGGGCCGACCTCGCCAACCTGGTGAACGAAGCCGCGCTGCTCGCGGCGCGTCAGGACAAGAAGGTCGTGGAGATGATCGATTTCGAGAACGCCAAGGACAAGGTGCTCATGGGCGTGGAGCGGCGCTCCATGATCATCCCCGAGTCCGAGAAGCGCACCACCGCCTATCACGAGGGCGGCCATGCCCTCGTGGCCTATCTCCTGCCGGGCGCCGACCCTCTGCACAAGGTGACCATCATTCCGCGCGGGCGCGCCCTCGGCCTCACCATGCAGCTGCCCACCGACGATCGCTACAGCTACTCGAAGGAGTACCTGGTCAACCAGATCACCATCCTGCTGGGTGGCCGCTCGGCCGAGGAGATCGTCTTCCAGCAGCAGACCACCGGCGCCGGCAATGATCTCGAGAAGGCGACCGACGTGGCGCGCAAGATGGTCTGCGAGTGGGGCATGTCGGACAAGATGGGGCCGCTGACCTTCGGAAAAGCGGAAGAGCATATCTTCCTCGGCCGCGAGGTGTCGCGGCCGAAGGACTACAGCGAAGAGACGGCCATCCTCATCGACTCCGAGATCAAGCGCATCGTCACGGACTGCGCGGTGCGCGCCCGCCAGCTCCTCGAGACCAATCTCGAGAAGCTTCATATCCTTGCCCGGGCCCTGCTCGAGCGCGAGACTCTGGACGGCGAGGAAATCAACAGGATCCTGATCGCGCGGCCCTTCCAGGAAGCCCCCGCCCCCGCCTGATCCGGCGTCATTCAGCCGCCGACCCGCCGGTCTGGCCGCGTACCCCAAGGCCGTAATTCGGCTGCCGTGGTTGCTCTCGGCAGTGGTATTTTGACCTCGTGACCTCTCCGATCCGCGCGACTCTGGCCGGCGTCCACCTCGGAGATGGCCAGGATGTGGCCGTGATGGGCGCCATCAACGTCAGCCCCGGATCCTTTTACCCGGGATCCGTGGTCACCGCGGCCGATGAGCTCCTGCGCACGGCCGAGCGCATGGTCGCCGAGGGCGCGGCCATCCTCGACGTGGGCGCCATGTCCACGGCGCCATATCTGGCCGGTCGCATCTCCGCGGCCGAGGAGGCCGAGCGCCTGGGCTGGGCGGTGGGGTTGCTGGCGGGCAAGCTTGGCGGCGTGCCCATCTCGGCCGACACCAGCCGTGTCGAGCCGGCTCGAGCCGCCCTCGAAGCGGGCGCGGGTATCATCAACGATGTCCGCGGGCTCATGGGGGACGCGGGCCTGGCCTCACTCGTGGCCCGCTCCGGCGCGGGGCTGATCGTCATGGCCTCCGAGTCGGAGGCGGTCGGATCAGGCTCGCCCATGGAGACCGTTCACCAGGTGCTTGGATCCAGCCTCCGGGTCGCCGCCCAGGCCGGTATTGCCTCGGAGAGTATCGTGGTGGATCCCGGGATAGGCTTCTTCAGGCGTCGCGGCCTCGCCTGGCATGACTGGGACTGCGCGGTGCTGGGGAGCCTCAGCCGTTTGCGTGAGCTTGGCCGACCCGTCTGCGTCGGCGTCTCGCGAAAGTCCTTCATCGGCGCCCTGGCCGGTGAGGCCGATCCCGCCCGGAGGCTGCCCGGCTCGCTCGCCGCCACCGCGGCCGCCGTGCTGGTGGGCGCCGACGTGATCCGGGCTCACGACGTGGCGGAAACCGTCCAGGCGGTCCGGGTCGCGCGGGCCATCCGGCGCGCGAGAGACGGCTCCTAGCTCATGTGGCCGGCCCTCCAGGGGTTTCGTCTCCGAGACGCGATCGACATCCTGCTCATCGCGATCGTTCTCTATCGCGTCTTCGTCATGTTCAAGGAGACGCGCGCCGTCCAGATGCTGCTCGGCCTGGGGGCGCTCATGGCCGCCTCCTTCCTCGCGCACCGCTTCGAGCTCTACGGCTCGAGCTGGATCCTCGACAATTTCTGGTCTTTCTGGGTCCTCGCTCTCATCGTGCTCTTCCAGCCCGAGCTCCGCCGGACCCTGGCGCACTTCGGCCAGAGCTCCTTCTTCCAGGTCGTGACGAGGGCGGGCCGCGAGCAGCAGAGCCACCTCCTGGACGAGGTCGCCAAGGCGGCCGAGTCGCTGGCCGGCAAGCGCATCGGGGCGCTGGTGGTCCTGGAGCGCACCACGGGGCTTCGCAACTATGTCGAGCTGGGGGTGCCGCTGGACGCTCTCGTCTCCGCCGATCTCCTCGAGAGCCTCTTCCTGCCCTACTCCCCCCTCCACGATGGCGCTGTCTTCATCCGCGGGGGGCGCGTGGCGGCGGCGGGCGGCTTTCTGCCGCTCTCGCGCAATGCCCAGCTTGGACGGAACATGGGCACCCGCCACCGCGCGGCCCTGGGTCTGTCAGAGGAGACGGACGCGGTCGTGCTCGTCGTCTCGGAGGAGACGGGGCGTATCTCTCTCGCCGTGGAGGGTCACATGGAGACCCTGCACGATCACGAGACCCTCCGCCAGCGGCTCGCCGCGCTCTTCTCACTCGGCGGTCAACCGAGCCCGGCCGAGCAGCCCTGGTGGGTCCCCGCCCGCGGCTGGCTCCGGAAATGAAGGATCGAGGGATCGGCGCCATCGAAAAGGGAACGATGAATGCGGTGGGGGGGTCTGGGGGAGGAGCGGCGCCGCTCCCCCCCAGAACCGGACAGATCATTTGCGGAGCCATCCGCGAGCGGGAACCCACCAGGGCTGCTCGGCCGGGCTCGGTTGACCGC
>DASYTI010000011.1 GCA_036002485.1 Candidatus Methylomirabilota bacterium
ATGAAGGCCTACGGGCTGCTCCTGGCCGACGATCCCGCCTGGCGAGAGCGGGCGCAGCGCTTCTCGGAGCACGTGCGCGACCTGGCGGAGTTTCTGGCCGCCGAGCCCTTGCGCGGACCTCTTGGCCGCGTCGAGAAGACCGTGACCTATCACGATCCGTGTCATATCGTTCACGGCCAGAAGATCAGCCGGGAGCCACGAGCCCTGCTCGCTCAGATTCCCGGACTCACCGTCGTGCCCCTGGCCGAGGCTGATTGGTGCTGCGGCTCGGCCGGGACGTACAACCTGACCCAGCCGGAGATGGCGCAGCGCCTGCAGGCGCGCAAGGTGGCCAATGTCCGCGCCACGGGCGCGCAGGCCGTCATCACCGCCAACCCTGGCTGCATCATCCAGATCGCCCAGGGCCTGGCCGCCGAGGGCACGCCCATCCAGGTTCTCCACCTGGCCGAGATTCTCGACGAGGCCTACCAGGCCGCCCCTCACCCTAGCCCTCTCCCCAAAGGGGAGAGGGACACAGAAAGCACGGCCTCCGTTCAACAGAAATCCTCTTCTCCATCGGAGAAGGGGTAGGGGAGATGGACACACAAAGCAGGGCCCCCGATCAACAGAATCCCTCTCCCCCATTGGGGGAGAGGGCAGGGTGAGGGGGAGATGTCGCGCACTCGAGTTTTGGATCTGGCCGCCCTCCCCCCGGGCGGCGTCGAGCTCCTCGTCTTCCGCGGGATAGACGTGGCGCTCTTCAGGCGCGGAGACGAGATCTTCGCCATCGGCAATGAGTGCGCCCACAAGGGTGGCAATCTCTGCGATGGCCGCGTGGAGGGCGATATCGTCACGTGTCCGTTACACGGCTGGGAGTTCGACCTGCGCTCCGGCGTCTGCATGACCATTCCCGGCGAGGCGGTGCCGCGCTTCGCCGTCACCGTGGACGATGGCGGCATCTACCTCGAGGACTCCGCGTGAAGGACGCCACGCCCCAGGAGCACAAGGCCCACGCCCCCGTGTCCGTCGGCTGCTTCGTGCTGACCATCTCGGACTCGAAGACCCCCGACACCGATACGAGCGGGACGCTGATCCGCGAGCTCCTCACCGCGGCCGGCCATCGCGTAGCCGGGCACGCCATCGTGCGCGACGAGCCCGCGCAGGTGACGGCGGTGATCCGTTCCGGGTGCGCCGCGCCCTCCGTCGAGGTCTTCATCCTCACGGGAGGCACCGGCATCACCAAGCGCGACTCGACCTTCGAGGCCGTGGAAGCCATGCTGGACAAGCGCCTGAGCGGGTTCGGCGAGCTCTTCCGGATGCTCTCCTACAAGGAGATCGGCCCTGCGGCCATGCTGTCCCGTGCCCAGGGTGGAGTCGTCCAGGGGCGCGTGCTGTTCTCCCTGCCGGGCTCGCCGAATGCCTGCCGGCTTGCCCTCGAATCGCTCATCATTCCCGAGCTGGGCCACCTCATCCGAGAGGTCAATCGATAGGGGTGTTCGCGGCAGGCTGTTATACTCTGAGGACTCGCCCGGGATTCTCCCGGGCTGCCCGACCCCGGACCCACGGAGGAGTCGCAATGCCCAGCTACACCGTTCGGACTCTCCTGATCCTCTTGCTCTGTCTCCTGGTCGCCGTCCCCGCGGCGGCTCAGTCAAAAGCTCCTTCGGGCCCCATGTGGTCGGAGAGCCCGAAAGCCCAGATTCCCGCCGACATCGCTCGGCTCAACAACCACATGAATGGCGTGATCGAGCAGCTCAAGCCCGCCCTCGTCCAGGTCCGGGTTCGTCGCGCCGTCGAGACGCCCACCGAGGGCGAGACGCCGTCCACGCCCGAAGAGCGTCGCATCACCGGCTCGGGCTTCATCATCCGGCCGGACGGCTACATCGTCACCAATGCCCACGTGGTGAGCGATGCGGAGAAGATCCAGGTCAAGCTGTCGGACGGCCGGCGTCTCGACGCCAAGCTGATCGGGCAGGACGACCGCGTCGACCTGGCCCTCGTCAAGATCGAGGCCACCGGGCTGCCCGTGGCCATGCTGGGCGACTCCAATCGCCTCCGGGTCGGCGAGTTCGTCCTGGCCATCGGCAATCCCTTTGGCCTCGAGCAGACGGTGTCGTTCGGCATCGTGAGCCGGAAGGGCGCCCCGCTTCAGGCCGCCGCCCCGGGCTTCGATTTCATCCAGACGGACGCCGCGGTCAATCCCGGCAATTCCGGCGGCCCGCTCGTCAACATGGCGGGCGAGGTCGTGGGCGTCAATAGCATGGCCGCCCGCAACGGCACCATCGGGTTCGCCATTCCCATCAATCTCGTCAAGGGGCTGCTCCCACAGCTGGCCTCGTCCGGGAAAGTCCAGTGGGGCTGGCTCGGAGTGGCCATCGCCGAGATCGGTGACGAGGACTTGCCGAAGTACGGGCTCAAGGAGCCCCGCGGCGTCCTGATCCGCAGCGTGGTGGCCGGCCAACCCGCCGACCAGGGCGGCGTCAAGCCCGAGGATGTCGTGCTCGCCGTCGATGGCGCGTCCATCGAGGGGCCGCGCGATCTCCAGCGCATCATCGCGAGCACGCCGGTGGGGCGCGCGGTCAAGCTCTTCGTCATGCGCGGCGGCAAGGAGACCGAGCTCTCCGTGACCGTCGGCGCCTACAAGGCGGAGCTGGCTCAGCCGTCGCGGCCACCCCGCCCAGCGCCCGCGCCCAAAGCGCCGGCGCCCAGGATCCCGGCACCCGAGACCGCTCCCCCTCCCAAGTAAGCATTGCCCCCTCACCCACTCAGCACTCGCCTCGCCGCTTGAGACGAGCGTCTCAGCTCGAACGGCGGCCCTCTCCCCCGATGGGGGAGAGGGATCCGAATTGCTTGTGCTCTTCGCGGTGTCCGGACTGTCTTTGAATCCCTCTCCCCCACTGGGGGAGAGGGCAGGGTGAGGGGGTCGGGTCTTCGCGCATAGTCCGCGCTAGATCCCTCGCGCTTTACGACCGCCAAGTCGCCTGCTAGGATGCCCGCGCCATGCGCGCCGTCCTCCTCGGCACGGGCTCGCCGCCGCCAAATCCCAAGCGCCGCGGACCCGCCACGCTCCTGACCCTGGGCGAGGAGCGATTCCTCGTCGACGCCGGCTCTGGAGTCGGCGCTCAGCTTGTCCAGGCCGGCGTGCGGCCCTACGAGTGGCCGCGCGTGCTCATCACGCATCACCACTCGGATCACATCATCGACCTGGGTCATCTCCTCATCACGCGCTGGATCAGCGGGCAGAACGCGCCCTTCGAAGTGTGGGGGCCCGCGGGCACCAACCGGCAGATGGACAAGCTGCTCGACTACCTCGACTGGGACATCGAGATCCGCCGGCATCACATGGTCAAGCGGGACCGCCCGACCGTGCGCGTGACGGAGATCGAGGAGGGCAAGATCTTCGAGGTGGGCGGGGTCACGGTCAGCGCCTTCACCGTGGACCACGATCCCGTCAAGCCGGCCGTCGGCTATCGCTTCGAGGGCGGCGGGCGGCGCGTCGCCATCTCGGGCGATACGCGCCCGTCCGAGAACCTCATCCGCTGGAGCCGTGGCGTGGACTGCCTCATCCACGAATGCTGCGAGATGACCAAGACCACCTGGACTCCGGACTGCGGCTGGCCCTCGCTGGAGGATAAGATCCGCGGCCTCGCCTCGTATCACACGCAGCCGGAGGACATCGGCCGCGTCGCCCAGGCCGCCGCTCCCGCGAAGCTCGTCATCACCCACATGATGCCCGGTTCCGTACCCGCCGAGCTCGAAGCCGCGGCGCGCCGCCACTTTTCGGGAGCCATCACGGTGGGCGAGGATCTCCTCGAAGTCTGAGCTGCCTCTCTCCATCCCTCTCCCCCATCGGGGGAGAGCGCCACCTTCATGCATCCCTCTCCCCCATCGGGAACAGGGCCTTCCCTTCCTGCATCCCTCTCCCCCATCGGGGGAGAGGGCAGGGTGAGGGGGCAGCTGTGAGCAGCCTGACGGTTGGACGACCGCTAGGCTCGAAGCGCAGCCAGAATGGCACGCGCTTCGGGGCTGCCGAGATCGGGCACGGGTGTATAGGTCATGCCCGAAGTGATGCCCGCGCCTGTTTCCCACTCGGCGGCTGCGTCCTCGAGAACATCCTCGACGGTCAGGTCGAACCGCGCCAGCTCTCCGATGCGAAGCGGCGCTCCAGAGGCCCGACATTTGATGTAGATGGTTTGCTCGGGTTCGACCACCATCAGGGTGGCGGCGCCCCGCTCCTCGAGATTCTTGGCCGTGCGGCTCCGGATCCCGATGGCGACACAGAGCCGCGTCGGCGAGAGCGCCAGCACCTCGAGATAGCCGCAGAGCATCGGGTGCGGCCGACCCTCGGCATCCACGGTCATGAGGGCGAGGGCGCGGCCGAGGAGCGGGCGAAGATCAGACTGAGAGAATCGCTCGACGAGGGCCGCAGGCAGGGCGGCGCCCAGGCTCCGGGCCATTACTTGGCGAGGTGCGCCTTGAGGAAGCGGAGGATCTGCTTCTCCGAGTCCCCGTGCGCGGCCGGATCGTACTGAATCGTGGCGCCCTTGCCGCGGCGTGCGTCGGGCACGAAGACGATGCCGCGCACCTCCGCGCCATCGAAGTGGTGCCTGGCCTCCGGATAGATTACCGCGGTGACGTCACGCCCGGCCGCTCTCGAGTTGTCCGCCAGCGGTTGACAGGGCGCCGCCGGCGTCCAGTCATCCTTGCCGCCGGTCAGTATCAGGATGGGCGCCGTGCCCGGCAGCGTGCGGCGTCCGCCGCAGCCGGGGTAGAAGGCGATGAAGCCCCGGAGCGCGATCTCCGGATGCGCGTCTTCCCTCACGGCGGCGGCGAGGACGGTCCAGCCGCCATGCGAGAAGCCGATGGCCGCGATGCGCTGGCCGTCGATAGCCCCGAGCGTCTTCAGATACCTGGCCGCGGCATACACATCGGGGGCCCGCATGGCTCCGGTGAGCGGAGCGGGATCGCCGCAGAGCCGGCGCAGACGCCGCCCCGTGAAGCTATCGAGGGCGAAGGCCGCGTAGCCATTGTGAACGAGCCAGTACGACCATTCCCTGATATTGCGGCCGATGCCGCCGCAACCGTGCAGGAGGATGACGGCCGGGAAGGGGCCGGGGCCGCGCGGGAGAGACAGATCGCCGGAGAGCGTGGCATTCGCGGGCGACGTGACGTCCAGGGAGTGAAATTCCGCGCGCGCGGGCGCGAGCCAGAGCGTGACGAGCATGGCCACCCCGATCCCCGCGCGCCCCGGACTCACGAGTGGCGAGTATAGACCTGGGTTGCTCTGCCCGCCAAGGTTCGGTATGGTCCGTGAGTGATGCGCGCTCTCGTCATTGGCGCCTCGGGACAGGTGGGCGCCTCGCTGCTGTCCGTGTTACGCGCGCGCGGCCACGAGGGGCAGGGCACTCACGGTACGCATCCCGTCCCGGGGCTCGCCCCTCTCGATATCACCGATCACGCCGCCGTCGAGCGCTTGATCGCCTCATCGCGTCCGGACTGGATCTTCTGCCCCGCCGGCCTTTCGCACGTGGACTACTGCGAGGACCATGCCGACGAGGCCTTTGCCATCAACCGCGACGGGGTGCGCGCGGCGGCTCGCGCCGCCGAGGCGACGGGCGCGGGCTTCGTCTTCTACTCGAGCGACTACGTCTTCGACGGCGTGGGCGGGCCCTTCAGCGAGACCGAGGCCCCGCGGCCCCTCTCCGTCTACGGGCGCAGCAAGTGGGAGGGCGAGCAGGCGGTGCTGGCGGCCTGCCGCCGCGCCGTCGTCATCCGCACGAGCGTGGTCTATGGCCCCGAGGGCCAGGAGAAGAACTTCGTCTACCAGTTGATCCGCGCCTGCCGCTCCGGCCAGGGCTTCCGCCCCGCCGTGGATCAGCGCGCGAGCCCGTCCTACAATCCCGATGTCGCCGCGGCCAGCGTGGAGCTGGCCGAGCGTGAGCTGCTAGGCCTCTGGCACGTGGCGGGCTCCGAGACACTCGACCGCTACGCCTTCGCTCTGCTCGTCTGCCGGGAGTTCGCCCTGGACGGCTCCAAGCTCACGCCCGTCAAGACGGCCGAGCTCAGGCAGAGGGCCGCCCGTCCGCTCGACGGAGGGTTGGACGTGCGCAAAGCTCAGGCTTCCCTGCGCACCCCGCTGCGCGGCTCCGCCCAGGGCCTCGCGGCCATGCATCGCGAGATCGGCGGCTGACCTCACGTTGACCATGGTAGAAAGCTGAAGTAGAGTAAGCCCTTGGCTGTCGTCCCGGGACGGTGACCGTAGCTCAATTGGTTAGAGCACTGGACTGTGGCTCCAGGGGTTGAGGGTTCGATTCCCTTCGGTCACCCCAATCTTTGGAACCGGTCGAGCAGATTGCGCGCCCATAGCTCAGCTGGATAGAGCGTTAGCCTCCGGAGCTAAAGGCCAGAGGTTCGAATCCTCTTGGGCGCACCATTTCCGCCGTGGTGGCACCCGCGCATGCGGGCCGTTAGCTCAGTTGGTAGAGCAGCTGACTCTTAATCAGCGGGTCGGAGGTTCGAGTCCTCCACGGCCCACCAATTACGACGGGCACTTCCAGAACAGCGGGAGTGCCCGCTGTCGTTCTGGTGCGAATCACGGTGCTACTCCGCTCCGGCCACCGGTGCAGCCTCGACCACCCTCGCGCGGGTCGCGAGGCGCTCAATCGCCTCGCGGTGGTGAGCCGGGGAGAGGTGAGCGTACCGCTGAACCATCGCCAGACTCTTCCATCCGCCGAGATCCTTGATCGCGAGGAGATCCACGCCCTCCATCGCCAGCCGCGAGGCGAAGGTGTGTCGGAGGTCATGGAAGCGAAAATCGTCGATCTTGGCGGCGCGCACGGCCGCTAGGAAGGTCTTTCTCGCCCACCGGAAGTCACGCGTCCCGACAGTGTTGGGGAATAGGAAAAATGAACTGTCTAACGTTCGCGGGAGCCGAGACAAGATGCCCCGGACGTCCGACGTCATCGGGACATGCCGCGCTTCTCCGTTCTTCGATCGGAGGATTGTCAGCACGCCGGCTCGGAGATCCACGTCCTTCCAGCGGAGACCGAAGAATTCGGACTTGCGAAAACCTGTCTGGAGCAGGATGGTCACCCGCTGACGATCGGCCTCGGTTGGCAAGGCCGCCATGAGGCGCCCTTCTTCCTCGTCGGTCAGGTAGCGCACTCGGCCAGACGGCTCGCGAAGTAACTTGATCTTGCTGACCGGGTTTCTTTCTGTCTTGCTGTCGCGGATGGCTACGTTGTAGGCGTGCTTGAGGAAGGCCAGCTCGCGGTTGACAGTCGCCGGCTCGACTAGCTGGGCGCGCTCTGTCTTGACGCGCTCGAGGTCCGCCGGCGTGACCTCTTCGAGCAGCCGGGCCCCAAACCGCTCCGCCCACATGCGACCGTAGCGCGCATCGTCGCGGTAGGAACGCTTGTAGGCGCGGGCTGCTGCTAGGTACTC
>DASYTI010000012.1 GCA_036002485.1 Candidatus Methylomirabilota bacterium
GTCTATTTCCTCGCCTTCTGCAGCTTCGTGGGCTTGAGCAAAGAGCCACCATTCAAGACCATTGCCGCGATGATGATGGGCTTTGCGCTCGCTGCCGTCGGCCTTGATTCCATCACCGGGCAGTTGCGCCTCACCTTCGGCATTACCGAGCTGCTCAACGGCTTCGATTTCCTCATCGCCGTGATCGGCCTGTTCGGCATCGGCGAGATCCTGCTGACCATGGAGGAGGGGCTGTCCTTCAAGGGCGCCTCGGCGAAGATGAGCCCGCGCGTCGTTTTCGAGACGTGGCGGACGCTCCCGCGCTACTGGCGGACCTTCCTGCGCAGCTGCTTCATCGGCTTCTGGATGGGGTTCAAGCCGGGCGGGGCGACCCCGGCCTCCTTCATGAGCTATTCGTTCGCGAAGCGCTTCGCGCGGAATCCGGAGCGCTTCGGCCAGGGTGACATCGAAGGCGTGGTGGCGCCGGAGACGGCCGCGCATGCGGCGGGGGGCGCCTCGCTCCTGCCCATGATCACCCTGGGCATCCCCGGCTCGCCCACGGCGGCGGTCATGCTGGGCGGGCTCATCATCTGGGGTCTCCAGCCCGGGCCCATGCTCTTCAAAGAGAAGCCGGAGTTCGTGTGGGGCCTCATCGCCAGCATGTACACGGGCAACGTCATCGGCGTGATCATGGTGCTGGCCTTCGTGCCGCTCTTCGCGGCCATCCTGCGCGTGCCCTTCGCCATCCTGACCCCGCTCATCGTTTCCGTCTGTGCCGTCGGCGCCTACTCGGTCAACGGCCGCATGATCGACATCTGGTATATGCTGATCTTCGGCGTGATCGGGTATGCCTTCAAGAAGCTCGACTATCCTCTGGCCCCGCTCGTGCTGGCCCTCGTGTTGGGCGATCTGGCCGAGAATGCTCTGCGCCAGAGCCTGATCATGTCGCAGGGCTCGCTCCTGATCTTCGTCGAGCGTCCCATCTCCGGGGCCATCACCGCGGTGGCGCTCTTCTTTTTCGCCCTGCCGGCGATCACGCCCTGGCTGCGCCGGCTCCGGGGAGGGCCAGCGGCCGCCGTCAAGCCCCGGGAGACTTGACGGGCTCGCTGCCCCACGCCTTCGACCCATGATGTCTCTCGCTCTCGACCCTGGATTCTGGATCCGTCTGCTTGAGATCGCATTCCTCAACCTCCTCCTCTCCGGTGACAACGCCGTCCTCATCGCGCTGGCCGTGCGTGCCTTGCCGCGGCGCCAGCGCGTCCTCGGGCAGATCTGGGGCACCGTGGGCGCCGTCGTGCTCCGCCTGGCCTTCGTGGGGATCGTGAGCCTCCTCCTCGAGCTGGCCTTTCTCAGGGTGGCCGGCGCGCTCGTGCTCCTCTGGATTGCCTACAAGCTCGTCCAGCCCGAGGGAGGCGAGCCGGAGAGGGGACGTCACGGCCGGTCGTTCTGGCACGCCATATGGCTCATCCTCGTGGCCGACGTGACCATGAGCCTCGACAACGTGCTCGCCATCGCGGCGGCCGCGCGCGGGGACATGATGCTGGTGGGCATCGGCATCGCGATGTCCGTGCCCATCGTGATCGTGGGCAGCGGCGTTCTCGCCACGCTCATGAATCGCTATCCCGCTATCATCTGGGTGGGCGGCGGCGTCCTAGGCTTTGTCGCCGGCGAGATGCTGCTGGACGACCCCGTGGTGCTCCGAGCGCTGGGCGAAGGGCTGGACGCCAAGCTCAAGGTGCCCGTGGCCATCGCGATGGCCGGCACTCTCACCGCCATCGGGTGGCGGCTCTCGCGGAAGAAGGCATGAGCTTTCTGCTGAATCCGGAATTCTGGGCGCGTCTGCTCGGCATCGTGTTGATCGACATCTCCCTGGCCGGGGACAATGCGCTCGTGATCGCCCTCGCCGTGCGCGACCTGCCACCCCCCCAGCAGGTCGTCGGCCGCATCTGGGGCACGCTGGGGGCAGTGGGCCTCCGCGTCGTCTTCATCGCGGTGGTGAGCCTTCTCCTGCGCATCCCGCTCCTCCAGCTGGTGGGCGGCCTGGCTCTAATCTGGATCGCCATCAGGCTCGTGCGCCCCGGCCACATGGATCATGCGGGGACGCGACACGGCACCTCGCTCCGGGAGGCGATCTGGATCATCGTGATGGCGGACGTGACCATGAGCCTCGACAATGTGCTGGGCATCGCGGCGGCGGCCAGGGGTGACATGATCCTCGTCGTCTTCGGGATCGCCCTCTCCCTGCCTCTGGTGGTCTGGGGCAGCGGACTCCTCGCTCGCCTCATGGCCCGCCACGAATGGATCATCTGGCTCGGAGGCGGCGTGCTGGGCTATGTGGCCGGCGAGATGATCACGGATGACCCGATGGTCCGGCGCTGGCTGGGGGCGGGCGCCGCCGCCGCCGATGTGGGGCTGTCGATCGTGCTGGGGGTGGCGGTGACGGCGCTCGCCTGGTGGCGTGCGCGGTCGGCCGCTCGAGCCCCCGCCGGTCAGAGGGGAGGGGCGTGATGGAGCTCGAGCCCGTCAAGTCTATCCGGATCTACGAGGACATCGTGCGTCAGGTCAAGGCGCTGATCGCCGACGGAAGACTGACCTCGGGTGATCGCCTCCCCCCGGAGCGGGAGCTCGCGGAGCGCTTCCGCGTCAGTCGCGCCTCGGTGCGCGAGGCCTTGCGCTCCCTGCAGAGCCGCGGGCTCATCGAGATCCGAGCCGGCGAGGGCGCCTTCGTGCGCGACGTCTCGGTGGAGGCGCTCATCGAGCCCCTCGCCCTCGTCATCCTGCCTCACCGCGAGGCCGTGGGTGAGCTCTTCGAGGCGCGTCGCATTCTCGAGCCGGCCATCGCCGCCCTGGCCGCGCGGCGGGCCACCCGCGAGGAAGTCGGCGAGATGGAGCGCATCCTCGAAGAGCAGGCCCGCGAGGTGGCCCAGGGCAAGACGGGGATGGCTCAGGATTCGGCCCTGCACGCGGCCATCGCCGGCGCCGCCCACAACCGCGCCATCGTCCGCATCGTGAGCGCCTTGCTGGATCTCCTGGCTCAGAGTCGCGAGGAAAGCTTGCTGACGCCGGGGCGGCCGACTCGCTCACATCGTGACCACGTCCGCATGCTCGACGCGATCCGGCGCGGAGACGAGGCGGCCGCTCATCTCGCGATGCGCGCCCATCTGGCGGCTGTCGAGAAACTTGTCATGGGCGGGGTTGA
This sequence comes from Candidatus Methylomirabilota bacterium, assembly GCA_036002485.1. Taxonomy (NCBI): domain Bacteria; phylum Methylomirabilota (SeqCode); species Candidatus Methylomirabilota bacterium. Next base: position 3,179 of record DASYTI010000012.1, read on the forward strand.
CGGGGGCATGGCGCGAGCCCGACGCAGACGAGTCAAGACGCGGAGCAAGCGGCCTAAAGTCCCGTAAGTACCTGTCACGCAAGAATATTCGTTGACATTCACCATGCGGTCGCATACCATCGCTGGATAACGCAGGCCTCTTCGGGGCCTGCCTTTCTTTCTCTGCAGACTTTCTCTGCAGACCGAGCGGCCCGACCGAGGGGGTCGACGCGATGGCACACGCGACGGTACGCAAGGGCGCACGGACGAAAGCGGCGCGCGGCGTTGCTCGCCCCCCCAAGTACGTGTACTCCTTCGCCAACGGCAAGGCGGAGGGGTCGAGCGCCCTGCGACACCTGCTCGGCGGAAAGGGCTGCGAGCTGGCCGAGATGACCAATCTCGGCGTCCCGGTGCCGCCCGGCTTCACCATCACGACCGAGGCCTGGTCGGCCTACGCGACGGGGGGCCGCAAGCACCCCGCGGGGCTCTGGGAGCAGGCGCTCGGTTCGCTCGCTCGTCTGGAGGCCGCCGTCGGGCTCAAGCTCGGCGACCCGGCGCGTCCCTTGCTCGTCTCCGTGCGCTCGGGGGCCCGCGCCTCGATGCCCGGCATGATGGACACCGTACTGAACCTCGGCCTCAATGACCGGACGGTGCTGGGCCTCGCGCGCTGGACCAAGAACGAGCGATTCGCCTGGGACTGCTATCGTCGGTTCATCACCATCTTCGGCGACGTGGTGCTCGGGATCGACCGCCACGCCTTCGACGAGCTCCTGGAACGGGCCAAGGCCGCGGCGGGTGCCAAGACCGACGCCGATCTCCAGCCCGAGCCGCTCAAGGCGCTCGTGGCGGAGTCCAAGCGGCTCGTGCAGGCGCGCACGGGCAAAGCTTTCCCGCAGGACCCGAACGAGCAGCTGAGGCTGGCCGTCTCCGCGGTCTTCGACTCGTGGTTCGCGAAGAAGGCGGTCGACTATCGGCGCATCCACGGGCTGCCCGATGACTGGGGCACGGCCGTGACCGTGATGGCCATGGTCTTCGGCAACCTCGGCGAGACGTCGGGCACGGGCGTGTGCTTCACGCGCGACCCCTCGAGCGGGGAGCGGCGCTTCTTCGGTGAGTTCCTCGTCAACGCCCAGGGTGAGGACGTGGTGGCGGGCATCCGCACGCCGCAGCCCATCGCCGCGCTCAAGGAGAGCATGCCGAAGATGTACGACGAGCTGGTGGCCATCAAGGACCGGCTCGAGCGCCACTATCGCGACATGCAGGACATCGAGTTCACGGTGCAGGAAGGCCGGCTCTATATCTTGCAAACGCGTTCGGGCAAGCGGACGGCCGGGGCCGCCGTGCGCATCGCCGTCGAGATGGTGAAGGAAGGGCTGTTCGAGGACAAGCGGGTGAAGAAGGCCTCCGAACGCCACCAGCAGTCCATCCGGACGGCGCTCCTGCGCGTCGAGCCTGCCTCGCTCAACCAGCTCCTCGTGAAAACGGTCGATCCCAAGGCCAAGTACACGGCGGTCGCCCAGGGGCTGGCCGCCACCCCCGCGGCGGCCGTCGGCAAGGTCGTCTTCGATCCCGAGAAGGCGGTGGAGATGGCGCTGCGCGAGGAGCCGGTGATCCTCGTGCGCGCTGAGACGTCACCAGAGGACGTGGCCGGGATGCATGCCGCTCAGGGCGTACTGACTTCCCGGGGCGGCCTGACCTCCCACGCGGCGGTCGTGGCACGCGGCTGGGGCAAGAGCTGTGTGGTGGGCGCGGGCGACGTGGTGGTCGAAGAGGAGAACCGCCTCTTCCGCGCGGGACGTACGGTGGTGCGCGAAGGGCAGGTGGTGACGCTGAATGGCGCGACGGGAGAGGTGGTCATGGGCGCCCTGCCGCTGGTGGATCCAGAGCTGTCGGACGAGTTCCGGAAACTGCTCGCGTGGGCCCGCAAGGTCAGCACGACCAAGGTGCGCGCCAACGCGGACACGCCGGAGGACGCGGCCAAGGCCCGGGAGTTCGAGGCCGTCGGCATCGGGCTCGTGCGAACCGAGCACATGTTCTTCAAGGAGGATCGCATCACCATCGTCCGCGAGATGATCATGGCCCGCGACGAGCAGGCCCGGCGCAAGGCCGTGGACAGCCTCCTGCCCTTCCAGCGTGAGGACTTCATCGGTATCTTCACGGCCATGCACGGCTTTCCCGTGACCATACGGCTCCTCGACCCGCCTCTCCACGAGTTCCTCCCCAAGTACAAGGAGGTGCTCGAGGAGTACACGAGGCTCGACGCCCTCGGCATCAACCCGGCGCGGCACCAGGAGCTGGGCGCCATCCGGGCGCGGATCGAGGCCCTCCAAGAGGCCAATCCGATGCTCGGCCACCGTGGCTGCCGGCTCGGCATCACCTTTCCCGAGATCTACGAGATGCAGGTGCGCGCCATCATGGAGGCGGCCTGCGAGGTCGCCAAGCGGGGCGTGCGGGTCGAGCCCCCTGAGATCATGATTCCTCTCACGGGGACGGTGGCGGAGATGAAGCTCGCCCGCGAGATGACCGAGCGGGTGGCCCGGCAGACCGTGGCGGAGATGGGCGTGAGGGTCGGGTATTCTGTGGGCACCATGATCGAGGTGCCGCGGGCCGCCCTCATCGCCGACAAGCTCGCCGAGCACGCCGAGTTCTTCTCCTTCGGCACCAATGACCTGACCCAGATGACCTTCGGCTACAGCCGGGACGACATCGGGAAGTTCCTGCCCTTCTACCTGGAGCACAAGCTGCTCCCCCACGATCCCTTCGCGGTGCTGGATCAGGAAGGGGTGGGGGAGATGATCGAGATCGGCATTCAGCGCGGCCGCCGGACGCAACCCGAGCTCAAGGTCGGCATCTGCGGCGAGCATGGAGGCGAGCCGTCCTCCGTCGAGTTCTGCCATCGCGTCGGCATGGACTACGTCTCGTGCTCTCCGTACATGGTGCCCATCGCCTGGCTCGCCTCCGCCCAGGCCCAGATCAAGCAGCCGCGCCGTACCCTCAAGGGTCGGTCTCATGCGTGACTTCCACGGCGTCTACGTTCCCGTGCCCACGCCCTTCCGCGGCGACCTGGTGGCCACGGACCGGCTCAAGGCCAATCTGGCCAAGTGGAATGCCACGGACCTCGCCGGCTACGTCGTGCTCGGCTCGACGGGCGAGTTCCCCATGCTGTCGGAGGCCGAGCGCGACGCGGTGCTCGTGGCGGCCCGCGAGGCGATCCCGCGCGGCAAGGCCTTCCTGGCCGGCACCGGCGCGAACTCCACCCTGCACACGATACGGCAGACGAAGCGCGCGGCCGAGATCGGGGCGGATGCGGCCATCGTCATCACGCCGCACTACTTCACCAAGGGCTTTGCCCAGGCGGGCGCCCAGGTGCGCCACTACGTCGCGGTGGCCGAGGCCTCGCCCATCCCCGTCATGCTCTACAACTTCCCGCTCAATACCGGGATCAATCTGGAGCCCGACACCATCGCGCGCATCGCCGAGCATCCGAATGTGTGCGGCATCAAGGACTCCTCCGGCAACATCCCGCAGGCGGCCCACGTCATCCATCTGACCCCCAAGACCTTCCATGTGCTGGTGGGCTCGGCGGCGGCCCTGCTGCCCGCTCTGCCCATCGGGGCTTCGGGCGGGGTTCTCGCCCTGGCCGCCATCGCCGGCCGCGAGCTGTGCGAGGTCTACGGGCTCGCCCGAGACGGGCGATGGGAAGAAGCCAAGGCGATCGCGGCGCGCATGATGCTGGCGGACCGGGGCGTGACCGGGCGATTCGGAATAGGCGGGCTCAAGGCCGCTATGGACTTGCAGGGCTTCTACGGTGGACCGTGCCGGGCGCCACTGGCCACGCCGGACGGCGACGCCATCGAGGACGTCAAGGAATGCCTCGCCTCGGCGGGGCTGCTGTAAGAAGGCGGAAGAGGTTCAACCAGAGGCTGGCTGGCGAGAATGGCTCAGATGCGAGGCGGCGAGCGAAGCGACGAGCGAGGCGTACTCTCTGTACGTTGAGCGAGGAGCGAGTTCGCCGCACTCCCGCAGATGAGCCATTATCGGCAGCCAGCGAAGGAGGGTAAAGCTGTGAAGCTTCCTGGAGCGAAGATCGTGCTGGAGTCTTTGAAGCGTGAAGGCGTGGACATCGTGTTCGGTCTGCCCGGGGGGGCGGTACTGCCGATCTACGACGCCCTGTACGACTTCGAGGGTCTCCGTCACATCCTGGTACGCCAGGAAGCGGCCGCCGGGCACGCGGCCGAGGGCTACGCGCGCACCACCGGCAAGGTGGGCGTGTGCCTGGTCACCTCGGGACCCGCGGCCACCAATCTGGTGACGGCGCTCCAGGACGCCCTCATGGACTCGATCCCCATCGTGGCCTTCACCGGACAGGTGCCCACGCACCTCATCGGCAACGACGCCTTCCAGGAGGCGGACAACGTCGGCATCACGCGCTCGGCGACCAAGCACAACTTCCTCGTCAAGGACGGCAAGGATCTGGCCGCGACCATCAAGGAGGCCTTCCACATCGCCTCCACGGGCCGGCCCGGGCCGGTGCACGTCGACCTGCCCAAGGACATTCTCGTCAAGGAGTGGAGCTTCGAGTACCCGGAGCGCGTGCACCTGCGCTCGTACAATCCCACCTACGAGGGGCACCCCGGGCAGATCAAGAAGGCGGCCCGGGCCATGATCCGGGCCAAGCGGCCCGTCCTGTACGTGGGGGGCGGCGCCATCTCCGCCGACGCGTCACCCGAGCTTCGCGAGCTCGCCGAGCTGACCCAGATTCCCCTGACCCAAACCCTGATGGGGCTCGGGGCCTTCCCCATGGCCCACCCGCTCTCCCTCGACATGCTGGGCATGCACGGCACCTACTACGCCAACATGGCCGTGCACGACTCGGACTGTCTGGTGGCCGTGGGCGCGCGCTTCGACGACCGCGTCACCGGGCGCGTGGATGCCTTCGCGCCCAGCGCGGAGATCATCCACATCGACATCGACCCGTCGTCCATCTCGAAGAACATCAAGGTCGACATCCCCATCGTGGGCGACTGCAAGCGCGTGCTCGTCAAGCTCCTGGAGGCGGTGCGCGAGGAGATGAAGACGTATCCCCAGGGCGCCATCAAGGAAGCGCGCCGGCAATGGGCCGAGCAGATCGCGGAGTGGAAGCGAGATCAGCCCCTCCGCTACGAATGGTCCGACGATGTCATCAAGCCCCAGTACGTGATCGAGGAGATCTCCAACCTGACCAACGGCGAGGCCCTCGTGGTCACCGGGGTGGGCCAGCACCAGATGTGGGCGGCCCAGTACTACCGCTTCAAGCACCCGCGCTCGTGGTGCACCTCGGGGGGCTTGGGCACCATGGGCTACGGGCTGCCCACCTCCATGGGCGTGCAGGCCGGCCATCCCGACCGCCTCGTCATCAACATCGACGGCGACGGCTCCTTCGCCATGAACAGCCAGGAGCTCGCCACCTGCTTCGAGGAGCGGCTGCCCGTCAAGACCGTCATCATCAACAACGGCGGCCACGGGATGGTCCGGCAGTGGCAGCGGATCATCTTCAAGGAGCGGTTCTGTGCCGTCGATCTCGGGCCGAGCCCGGACTTCGTGAAGCTCGCCGAGGCCTACGGGTGCACGGGCATCCGGGCTACCAAGCCCGCCGACGTGGTGCCCGCCCTCGAGAAGATGATCTCCACCCCGGGGCCCGTGCTCCTCGACGTGTGGGTGAACAAGGACGAGTGCGTGTTTCCCATGGTGCCGGCGGGCGGCGCCAACACCGACATGATCCTCGCGCCGCCCAGCCGGGAGACCCGCGAGCGCGCCGAGAAGTCCCAGACGGGGTTCTAGCCGTGGCCGACGCGCCCGAGATCAAGAAGCACACCATCGCCGTCCTCGTGGAGAATCGCTTCGGCGTGCTCTCGCGCGTGGCCGGACTCTTCTCCGCCCGGGGCTACAACATCGAGAGCCTGTCCGTGGGCGAGACGCTCGACCCGGCGGTGTCGCGCATGACCCTGGTCGTCCGCGGTGACGTCTTCGTGATCGAGCAGGTGATGAAGCAGCTCCACAAGCTGATCGACGTCATCAAGGTCATCGACCTCAGCGAGGAGACGCACGTGGAGCGCGAGATGCTCCTCATCCGCGTCAACGCAGAGCCGAGCGCGCGCGCAGAGATCCTCCGCATCGCGGACATCTTCCGCGCCAAGGTCATCGACGTCACCGCGGCCAGCTACACCCTCGAGGTCACCGGCGAGGAGTCCAAGATCGAGGCCATGCTCGAGCTCCTCCGGGCCTTCGGCATCCAGGAAGTGGTGCGCACGGGCAAGGTGGCTATCGCCCGCAGCCCCAAGGCCCGGCTCCGCCGCGTCGAGGAGAAGCTGGGCAAGACCGCCCCCGCGCGCCCGAACCCCGCGAGCCAGGACCCGCGCGTGGTCGGGTTCGCGGACTAACCATCACAGGAGAGCACACGTCATGCCGGCGAAGATTTTCTACGACCAGGACGCGGACCTCGGATTGATCAAGAGCAAGAAGATCGCCATCATCGGCTACGGCAGCCAGGGGCACGCCCACGCCCTGAACCTCAAGGACTCGGGCCAGAACGTCCTCGTCGGCCTCTACAAGGGCTCCCCCAGCTGGGCCCGGGCCGAGAAGGACGGGCTCAAGGTGATGACGGTCAACGAGGCCGCCGCCGCCGCGGACATCATCATGGTCCTCCTGCCCGACCAGAGCCAGCGGCAGATCTACGAGGAGTCCATCAAGGGCACCCTCGCCAAGGGCAAGACCCTGATGTTCGCCCACGGCTTCAATATCCATTTCAACCAGGTGGTGCCCTCGCCGGACGTCGACGTGTCGATGATCGCCCCCAAGGCGCCGGGTCACGTCATGCGGGACCTCTTCACCCAGGGACCGGGCGTGCCCGCCCTCGTGGCCGTGTACCAGGACGTGTCGGGCAAGGCGCGGGACACCGCGCTGGCCTACGGCAAGGGCGTCGGATGCACCCGCGCCGGGGTCCTGGAGACGACCTTCAAGGAAGAAACGGAGACCGATCTCTTCGGGGAGCAGACGACCCTGTGCGGGGGTGTCTCCCACCTGATCAAGGCCGCCTTCGAGACGCTCGTCGACGCCGGGTACCAGCCCGAGGTCGCGTACTTCGAGTGCATGCACGAGATGAAGCTGATCGTGGATCTTTTCTACCAGGGCGGTCTCGCCTACATGCGCTACTCGGTGTCGGATACGGCGGAGTATGGCGACTACACGAGGGGGCCGCGGATCATCAACGATGAGACCAAGGCCGAGATGAAGAAGATCCTGG
>DASYTI010000013.1 GCA_036002485.1 Candidatus Methylomirabilota bacterium
GACCGACGCGATACACTTTCGCCGCCGGCTGCGCCTCGGCGGCAAACTGTGCGGCGACAGGCGTAAAGACCAGAATGGCAGCGAGCCCGGTTGCGCTACTCCTCACAATTCCCTGTCGAAACAACCTCAGCATGGCAAGCCGAGTTGAATGCTCGTCACTCGCGTCCGCGATGGTCTGCTCCTCTCGTCGGCTCAACGTGGCGCTCAGCGGCCGGAGTGCGAGCAACGCGAGCATCCGGTCCGCTGCAGCGGGGAGTTCGACGCCTCATCGTTCCGCCACGCGTGACGCGCGCCGTCGCCCCGACGTAGAACGCTCGGAGTGTCGGCACGGTGGATAGAAGAACCATAGGTTGCCAAGCGATCATTCGATCACCTGATCGGCGCGCAGCAGCAGCGACGGCGGGATCGTGAGGCCGAGGGCCTTGGCGGTCCGACTGTTGATCACGAACTCGAACTTTGTGGGCTGCTCGACGGGGAGATCAGCTGGCTTTGCACCCTTCAGAATCTTGTCCACGTACGTGGCGGCACGCCTGTACAAATCCGGGAAGTGCACCCCGTACGACATGAGGCCTCCGGCTTCTACCATCTCCCGGTAGCCGTAGATCGCGGGCAGGCGGCTTTCGGCCGCCAACCCTACGAGGCGAGCCCGATGCGTCGTGAAAAAGGCAGCATCTAGCTGGAGGAGACCGTCGGTGCCGCGCATGGCCTTGAATGCCGAGTCAAAGCCATCGGGGCCCCGGACCGGTACCGGCTGAACCTGCATGCCGAGGGCCCGTGCTGCGTCCTCCGCGCCCTCGAGCTGCTTCGGAGTGCTCGGAGTCGCCGGATGCGAGAGCACTGCGACGCGTCTGAGCTTGGGAACGAGCTCCCTCAGCAGCTCCAGGCGTTTCCCGGCGATCTCAGGAGAGGTAGCGGCCAGTCCCGTGATGTTGCCTCCCGGGCGTCCCAGGCTCGGGACGAGTCCGAGCTCGACCGGGTCAAACACGTTCACAAAGACGATAGGCACCGACGTGGTCGCCTTCTTGGCTGCCGCAGCGGACGGCGAAGACGAAGCCACGATGACATCAACCTTTGACCGCACCAGCTCTTCCGCAAGCCGCGGGAGCTGATCCAAGCTGCCGTCGGTGAGCCGGAATTCGACGACTACATTTTGGCCGTCGAGGTATCCCCGCTCCCGTAGGCCTTGCTGAAACGCCTCGACCCAGGGCGTGGGCGCTTGGCCCGCGCGTAGGAACCCGATCCGGTAGACCTTCCTCGCCTGAGGCTCTTGGGCGGGGGCTGCGGGGCCGGACAGGGCAACAAAGCTTGCGGAAGCGAATACGAACAAGAGCACGAGGATGAGCGCGTCGAGTCGCATCGACATCACCGGTCGTTGGACTCGACACAGCGAGAGTAGTCAGTCAACTGCATGATCGCTCCCCTGGTGCGGCGAACGCTCAGTATCCTGAACTGCGATATCCGGCTGCGTAGTTCTGTATAGCACGACGAACGAGCCCGGCGGAGCTCCGTCGGCACCCACGTTTGCGCGACCTTGCAGGGCACCCCTTCGTTCCCTTGCCGTGATATACCGCGAGGCGCCGCAAGCTATCACCGGGACCGCCGCAGCCAGTCCGATGTTCCGGCCGCCGGGACAGGAGCATCCGGTCGGCCGGGCTCCGGACCGCGGCCGCGCCCTTGTTTGAGATACTGTGACAGCCCTGTCAATTCATATGTCCTTGGCACTCGGAGGGGGCCCCGCTTCCCTTCCGAAACCTTCCCCGGGATTCAGTTGCGCCGGCGAGCCGGTGTTCGAACAGCGTTGCGTCGGCTCTCCGGGCGACGTTAGATTACACCGGCTCGGGTGCGAGAAGCGGGAAAGCCAAGGACCCGCGTGTCGAGACGCGAGCCTGCTACCATGGGCAGCCGAAGCCAGTCTTCAACAGGAGGCGACCTGATGTCGATTCCATCCACCATGAAGGCGGTCATTCTCCACGGCGCTGACGAGATGCGGGTGCAGGCCTGGCCGGTGCCGGAGCTTGGGCCGGGCGAGGCGCTCCTGAAGGTCGAGGTCGCGTCGATCTGCGGTACCGACGTGAAGGTGCTCCACCGCAAGCTCCAGGGCCAGCCCGAAGGCCCGTTCATCATGGGCCACGAGTACGCGGGCACGGTGGCCGCCCTGGGGCCGGGCGTGGACGAATTCCGCGTGGGCGATCGCGTGGCCGTCGAGGTGCACAAGGGCTGCGAGCGCTGCGAGAACTGCATCAAGGGCTGGTACACCTCCTGCCTGAACTACGGCAATCTCGCCAAGGGCCATCGCGCCAAGGGGCTCACGTGCGATGGCGGCTTCGCCGAGTACGCCGTCAACCACATCAATACCCTCTACCATCTCCCGGACTCGCTCACCTTCGAACAGGCCTGCATGGTCACCACGGCCGCCTCGCCGCTCTGGGCCATCGATCTCATGGGCGGTTACATGGCGGGGGAGACCGTGCTCGTCCTCGGGCCGGGGCCCATCGGGCTCATGGCCGTCCAGCTCTGCAAGGCCATGGGAGCGGAGCGGGTGATCCTGAGCGGCACGCGTGACGAGCGCCTCGAGATCGGCCGGAAGCTCGGGGCCGACCACATCATCAACGTGCGCCGCGAGAATCTGGGCGCGCGGGTGAGCGAGTACACGAACGGCAAGGGCGCCGACGCGGTCCTCGAGTGCGCAGGCGGTTCCTCGTCCATGCAGGACGCGCTCGAGAACGTGAAGCGGGGCGGGCGCATCGGCGTGGTCGCCTGGTACGCGGGCCCCGTCGAGATGGACATGAACCTCGCCGTGCGCAGCAATGTCCGCATCTATGCGGCGCGCGGCGAGGGCGGGATGAACTGCGGCCGATCGCTGGCCCTCATGAGCGCGGGCAAGCTCGTGGCCGACCCCATCATCAGCCACCACTTCGCGCTGGACCAGATTCACGAAGCGTTCGATACCTACGTGAACCGGCTCGGCAATGCTCTCAAGGTCGCCATCCATGTCTAGCTTCTTCATATCTCTCCCCTCTGGGAGCGGGAGCCGCGCGGAGAGGACTCCTCATCCCTCTCCCCCGATGGGGGAGAGGGATCGAGGCGAGCTTGATCGCCTTCGCGGTGTTGGTGACGGCGAGCGTCCCGCCGGCGGCGGCCCAGGAGGCGCCGCGCCCGGGCGGGGAGCTGGTCTTCGTGGTCCCTGCGGAACCACCGTCGTACGATGCGCACCGCGAGGAGACCTTCGCCATCGTCCACCCCGCGGCGCCCCACTACAATACGTTGCTCCGGGTCGACCCCTTCGACCGCGGCGGCACGCGCATCGTGGGCGATCTGGCGGAGTCGTGGGCGATATCCAGGGACGGGCGGACGTACACCTTCACGCTGCGCCGCGGCGTGCGCTTCCACGATGGCAGCGAGCTGACGGCGCGGGACGTCAAGGCGACCTATGACAAGATCATTTTCCCGCCGCCCGGCGTCGCTTCCAATCGCAAGGGCGAATACATCGTGGTGGAGGCGGTGGAGGCGCCGGACTCCCTGACCATCGTCTTCCGACTCAAGTGGCCCTCGCCCTCGTTCCTCCCCTCGCTGGCCTCGCCCTTCAACTGGATCTACAAGGCCGAAATCCTGGCCCGCGACATGCGCTGGCACGAGCGGAACATCATGGGCACGGGCCCCTTCACCTTCGTCGAGTACGTCAAGGGCTCGCACTGGATCGGCAAGAAGAACGCGAGCTACTGGGACAAGGGCAAGCCGTACCTCGACGGCTACCGCGCGCTCTTCGTGCCGGACGCGGCCATGCAGGTGGGGGCGATCCGCGGCCAGCGGGCGATGATCCAGTTCCGCGGCTTCTCGCCGCCCGAGCGGGACACCCTGGTGGCCGCACTCGGATCGAAGATCACCGTGCAGGAGAGCCCGTGGGAGTGCGTCAATCCGCTCGCCCTCAATCACGAGCGCAAGCCCTTCGACGACAAGCGGGTCCGCCGGGCCCTCACCTTGGCTCTGGACCGCTGGCAGGGCGCGCAGGCGCTCTCCAAGATCACGATCCTGAAAGAGGTGGCTGGCGTGCAAGGGCCGGGGACTCCATTTGCCACCAGCCCGGTTGAGCTGGAGCGCCTGGCCGGGTATGGCCGCGATATCGTCAAGGCACGCGCGGAAGCACGGCGACTGCTCCGCGAGGCGGGCGTGCCGGAAGGCTTCGGCTTCACCTTCAAGAATCGCGGGATCCCCAATCCCTACGTGGCGCTTGGAGTCTGGCTGGCCGACCAGTGGCGGCAGATCGGCGTCAACGCCAAGATCGAGACGCTGGAGCTGGGCATGCTCTACGCGGACATCCGCAGCGGCAATTTCGAGGTCGCCGCCGATTTTCACTGCAGCTACATCGTCGAGCCCGACCTTGCCCTCTTCAAGTTCCAGTCCCTGGACCGGAGCCCCGTCAACTACAGCCGCTACACGGATCGAGTGCTCGACGAGCTCTACGAGAAGCAGAGCCGCGTCACGGACCGCGAGGAGCGCCGGCGCCTGATCCGCGAGTTCGAGAAGCGCCTTCTCGACGAGGAGGCGCACTACATCTACACGCTCCAGTGGCATCGCATCGTGCCGCACAACGCGCGGGTCCGCGGCTGGACCATCACGCCCAGCCACTTCCTCAACAACCAGCTCGACACGGTCTGGCTTGGTGACTAGCTAGGTGACTAGCTTGGCGGAGCCAAGCTACTCCTCTCATCCCTCTCCCCCACCGGGGGAGAGGGCAGGGTGAGGGGGCAGCAGGATGGGGGGGCGTCTAAGTTCGTAAGCCGCTACTGCTGATCCCCGATCAGCCGCCACACCCCGTTCTCGCGCCGGGCCACCTCGAGCTCGCGCTGCCAGGAAAGAACAGGCACCCAGCGGCCCACCCACTGCAGACGCCCGGTCACTTCTCCGGTGGAATAGACCCAGGCCTGATCGCCCAACATTCTCACGGCATCGATGCGCACCCGGACGGTGATGGCGTCGTAGAGGGCGAACATCGTCTGGAGCTGCCGGCGCAGGGCAAGCTTGTTGAAAGGCCCGGTGCGATACTGCTCGGAAACGTGGCTCAGCACGCCCTCGGTATCCCGACGCTCCATCTGCTGGACGGCCGTGACGAGCTTGGCCTGAAGCTCGCTGACCACGGTGGTGGGTGCCGCGGTACCAGGTGGCTCCGGGGAAGCCTGGGGAGTCGGATCTGCTGCTCGGGCCGCTGGCACCGCCGTGAGCCAGATGGTTCCGGCCAGCAGCGAAGAAAGACCGAAAGCCAATATTCGTGCGCGCTCTGCCATGACTTCCACGGTACGCCTCGAGGCAAGTGCCTGATCTCGCCGGAAGCTTTGACAAGGCTCGCCCCGACGTCTAGACTTCAGCCACATCCAAGGCGCTGTCCAACGGGAGGAATGTCATGGCCGACATGAAGGTGGTTCGTCTCAGCCAGACGGAGGTCGTGAAGTTCGGTCCGGACGCCACGTATCAGCTCATCCTCGGCGACGACGAGGGGACGACGCCGATCCGTACGGGCATCCAGACCTCCGAGCCCGGTTACGTCGCGCCCGTGCATTCCCACCCGTACATGGAAGTGCTGCACATCCTCGACGGCGTCGCCGAGGCCTGGGTGGACGGCCAGGAGGATCGCAAGGTGCGCCTGGAGAAAGGCGACACCATCGCCCTGCCCCCGAACGTCCCGCACAGCTTTCGCGTCGTCGGCGATCAGGTGCTGAGGCTCCTCGGTACCCACGTCTCGCCCAAGCGCATCGTCGAGTACAAGGACGGCCGCGCCACCGATTCGAGAGGCTACCAGATCAACCCGTAACCTGTCGTCGCCCAGTTTGGCACTGGGCCAAGTTGCGAGCCAGACGAGGCGCAAGCGGGCCCGGCAGCCCGAGGCGTTCGTGAGTGTACGTTGAGGGTTGCCGGTCCGCTTGCAACGAAGTATGGGGAAGCAAATTGGCCCAGTGCCCGTAAACTTGACACTTGCCCGGGGCAGGAGGGATGATGGGCGCCCTATGTCGCGGGAAATCAAGGTTTACGACACCACGCTGCGCGACGGCACCCAGGGAGAGGGCGTGTCCTTCTCCATGGAGGACAAGGTCCGCATCGCCCAGCGTCTCGACGCCCTCGGCATCCACTACATCGAGGGCGGCTGGCCCGGCTCGAATCCCAAGGACCTCCGCTTCTTCAAGCGCGTGCAGGACGCCGTCTTCAAGAGCGCCAAGATCACCGCCTTCGGCTCCACGCGCCGGCCCGGCGTGAAGCCGCAGGAGGACAGCAATATCCAGGCCCTGGTGGAGGCGGGCCCGCCCGTGGTCACCATCTTCGGCAAGTCGTGGGACCTGCACGTCACCCACGCCCTCGGGACCACGCTCGACGAGAACCTCGCCATGATCGGCGACTCGATCGTGTACCTGCACAAGCACTTCGAGGAAGTCGTCTACGATGCGGAGCACTTCTTCGACGGCTTCAAGAAGAACCGGGACTATGCCCTGGCCACCCTCAAGGCCGCGGAAGCCGCGGGCGCCCACTGTCTCGTCCTCTGCGACACCAATGGCGGCGGCTTGCCTCACGAGGTCGCGGAGATCATCCGCGAGGTCAAGAAGCATGTGAAGCCGGAGACGCCGCTGGGCATCCACGTCCACAACGACACCGAGTGCGCGGTTGCCAATACCCTCGCCGCCGTATCCGAAGGGGTGAACCACGTCCAGGGCACCATGAATGGCTATGGCGAGCGCTGCGGCAATGCCAACCTGGTCTCCATCATCCCGAACCTGATGATCAAGATGCGTCTCGACTGCATTCCCCCGCAGAACCTGCGCGAGCTCCGCGACGTCTCGCGCTTCGTCTCCGAGCTGGCCAATCGCAAGCCCTGGCAGTCGCAGCCCTATGTCGGCGACTCCGCTTTCGCCCACAAGGGCGGCATCCACGTCTCGGCCGTGATCAAGCATGCCGAGACCTACGAGCACATCGATCCCGAGTCGGTGGGCAATCATCGGCGGGTGCTCGTCTCGGAGCTGGCCGGGCAGTCCAATATCCTGTGGAAGGCCAAAGAGTACGGCATCGATCTCGACAAGAACACGCCCGAGGCCCGACGCATCCTCGAAATGCTCAAGCGGATGGAGGACGAGGGCTTCCAGTTCGAAGGTGCCGAGGCCTCCTTCGAGCTCCTCATGGAGCGCGCCCTCGGCAACCACAGGCCCTATTTCGAGCTGGACGGCTTCCGCGTCATCGTCGAGGAGGACAAGGGAAACACCGAGCCGCTCGCCGAGGCCACGGTGCGCCTCAGGGTCAAGGGGATGGCCGAGCACACGGCGGCCTCGGGCAATGGACCCGTCAATGCCCTCGACCATGCGCTCAGGAAAGCGCTCGAGGAGTTCTACCCGAATCTGCGAGAAGTGCGCCTGCTCGACTACAAGGTGCGCATCCTCGACGAGAGCAAGGGCACGGGGGCCAAGACGCGCGTGCTCATCACCTCGGGGGATGGCGACGAGACCTGGGGCACGGTGGGCGTGGCCGACAACATCATCGAGGCCTCCTGGCAAGCCCTCGTGGATTCGATCGAATACAAGCTCCGCCGCGACGAGCGAAAGGGCAAGCGATAGGCCCTTCTCCCCTCAGGGGAGAGGGCCGCCGTTCGAGATGAGACGCTGTCAGCGAGCCGGAGGCGAGCGCAGCGGCGAGACGAGTGCTGAGAAAATCAGGGGTGACGTCCCTCAACGTATATGCCATCCATCCCCGCCAAGCTGATCGAGGACACGGCCCGCGAGCTGATGGGCCGCGCGGCCATCGACATCCCGGCCGACTATCGCGAGGGCGTCCGTCTGGCTCGCGACCGGGAGGAGCAGCGCCTCGCCCGCTTCGTGCTCGACGAGATGCTGGAGAACGGGCAGATCGCCACCGCCGAGCGCCGGCCCATGTGCGCCGATACGGGGCTGCCGCGCTACTACGTCAAGCTCGGCAACGAGGCGTCGGTCGAGGGCGGTCTCGTCGCGCTCGAGCGGGCGCTCCGGCGCGCCACCGCGGAGGCTACGGCCTCCGTCCCGCTTCGCCCGAATCGCGTGCATCCGCTCACCCGAGAG
>DASYTI010000014.1 GCA_036002485.1 Candidatus Methylomirabilota bacterium
GACGTGGTGCCGGCGGAAGCCGAGATCTACCAGGGCCTCGTCGAGGCCTTCCGGGCGCGACGCATCGGCGTGCCCGTCAGCGCGCACGAGGTCAGGCTTCTCGAAGCCGCCGTCTCGCGCTAGGCAGGCGGCTCAAAAAGGTCCAGATGCGAGGCATCGCCCCGCTGTTCGAGTTGAGCGGCGGCCCCTGGCCGTCGCGAGACGAGAGCTGAGTTGATCCGCAGGTGAGGCGTACTTTCCGTACGTTGAACCTGCGGTCGAGGGCGCCGTCTTATGATTGCGTGGACGTGGCTGACACCGCCCAGCGGTCGGGTCTCTTCGCGCAAGCGCTCATCGCCGCAGATGGGCCTTTTTCAGCCGCCTGCTCTCACTCCACGATTCTGCGCGTCACCGACCGCGTGGCGCCAAAGGTCGGGATGAAGGCCGAGTGCTTGCCCGCGCCGCCCGCCACGATGACCATGATGTCCCGCCAGTCGCGGGCGATTCGCAGCAACGCATCGGAAGACCTGTCCGTGAAGCCCTCCGGGTATATCGCCTCGAAGCGCGTGAGGTTCTCGGAGGTGAAGCGTCCTCGCGGCACGCCGGCCGCTTCCCACACGGCCCGTCTGAAGTCGTCCTTCTTCCAGCCCGTGGACGCCACGGTCGCCGCGTGCTCGGGCCCCAGGACAATCAGCGGCTCGCCGCCCAGATAGATGTTGTTGGATCCCGTGGTCGCCGCGGTGCCCACCACGGTGGCCACGATCCCCTCGGGCGTGACGGTGCCATGATCGTTGATATTGTGGGGCGCCTCCGATCCGCACACGGTCACCGTGCTGTCATCGGGGGAGAAGCCGCGCTCGACCGAGAGCGGTTCCCATGGCGAGGCCGCCTCGTTCTCGCCGACGCAGTAGGCGTACTTGCCCGGGTGCCCGTGGGTCGCCCGGTCCTCCTTGCCGGGGCGCGCGCCGCCCACGTTCTGGAGCGTCAGCCTCACCGCCCGACCGATGGCGGCATTGGCCCGCGCGCCCTGTCCGAGGGCATTGCCCGCGGCATTGATCCCGAGCCGACGCATGATGGGACCATTGACGATGAGGAGGGGCGAGCAGGGATGGGTCGTGGTCTGAACGGCCTGCAGATTGAAAGACGGGTCCGCCAGGGCTTCGAGCGCCGCCAGGATCACCGGCATGTGCTCAGGCAGCGCTCCCGCCATGACGGCATTGGCCGCGACGGCTTCCATGGTCGCCCTCCCGAGCCTCGGCACGAGAACGGCCACCACCTCATCGGGCTTGCGTCGCGTCAGGGCGAGCATCCGCTTCACGCGCTCCGCCGTGGGCGGAATGGCGGGCAGGCCATCGCCCCATCCCCGCTCCATCAGCCAGCTCTGAAACTCATCGAGATCAGAGGGCGCCCCATGGATGCCGTCAGGGCCGGCGCCCGCCGCCGCGGTGGCGAGTGGCGGAGAGGTCAGCGCGCGAAGAACGCTCGGGGCCACGGGCTCCGCCTTGGCCGCGGCCGCGCCCGGTAAGATGCCGCCTATGGGATGCGGCACCGTGACCACGGGAAGCTCCGGCAGCCCTCGCGCCGCGGACTGAGCCCGAGCCAGCGGAAGGAATTCATCGGTGCCCACCACGACGCAGGCCACGCCCCTCGCCTCCAGCTCCGCGGCGTCGTGGACACTCCACGACGTGCACGACCCTCAGTCGGCCGAGGCCGTGAGGGCGACGCGCGAGCTGCTCGCGATCTCCTCGAGGACGGAAGTCGCGGCGCTGATCGATGAGCCGGGCTTGCTCCACACGCGCACGGCGCGGGCGCCACCCTGGGCGGCGAGCAGCGCGCCCAGGCGCTCGAGCAAGACCCTCGCATTGGGCTTCGAATTGTCGAGCAGCGCGATGGTCACGCCTTCGAGCGAGCCCGGGCGCACGGCCAGGTTCCGCGCGGTGGCGGCGGAGGAGCCGGCGGGATCGACGATGTCCATGTCAGGTCACCATGACGGGCGACGGTAGAGCCCTGTCTCACGGGTGAAGGCGGCCGGGAAGCTACCGATCATGTCCAGCATCTTGCCCATGATCACGGGCATGAGCAAGCTCTCCGCGACGCGGAAGGTATTGACGGCCAGGCAGAAGGGCGATGAGGGCCGCGCTCGCGCAGACGAAGGCCGCGGCGTCGAACGTGAAGCGGAAGGCGGGCAGAAAGCCGAGGGTCGCCGAGCGCGCGCCAAAGAGCCACGCGGCGCTCTGCACACCGATCACCACGCCGAGGGTACGGGAAAGAAAAGCAAAGCCGCCGGCCGCCCCCTGCTGGCGCGCCGGGAATGCGGCCATGGCCTGCGCGATGTTCGGTACCTGAAAGACGCCGAGGCCGAAGCCCACGAGAGCAAGCGCCGCGCCCACCAGCGGGAGCGGAGTGGTGGCGCCACAGCGCGCGACCATCGCGAGGCCGGCCGCCTCGACGATCAGGCCCAGGACCATGGGCCCGCGCCGCCCCCAGCCATCGGTGGCGCGCCCACTCACGGGCGCCGCCACGGCCGTGGCGAGCGGGGTCAACATGAAGAGAAGTCCCCCCACCGCGGGCGAGACTCCGCGCTCGGTCACGAGATAGAACGGCGCCAGGAGCCAGACCGCGAACTGGGCGAAGTTGGCGAGAAAGGCCAGCAGGCCCGCGTGGATGACGGGCCAGCGGAAGATGTCAGCGGGGGCGACCATCCGCCACGTCGCCGCCGAGGCGCGGCGAGGCTCGCGTGTCCACGCGGCGAGGGCGACGATGGCCGCCGCGACGGGCACGCGATAAAGAAAGACGCCCTTCCAGCCGAACGCATCGACGAGAAAGCCTCCGATGAGCGGGCTCACGCCGAGGCCCAAGCCCAGACCGAAGCTTGCCCAGCCCAGCCCCCAGCCGTGTCGCGAGGAGGGCAGGGCCAGCGTCACCAGCGCCGGCGCGGCGCCGTAAATGAGCCCCCCGCTCACGCCCTGGAGCACGCGGACGACGAGGAGCACCCCGAAGGAAGGCACGATGGCGAAGCCGAGGAAGGAGAGGAGGGACAGGAGCAAGCCCGCGCGCACGACGCGCCCGGCCCCGAGCCGGTCGGCGAGCACGCCGGCGGCGAAGGCCGTCACCGAATACGTCCCGACATAGCAGATGATGACCCAGCGGATGGTGGTGGGGCCGACCTCGAAGGCGGCCGCCATGGCGGGAAACGCGATGTTGAGGGAGCCGTCGAGCCCGACGAGCAGAAAGCCTGCCGCGGCCAGGAGGACGGGCATGCGACCGAGTATACGGTTGCCGCCGGCGCCGCGTTGCCAGAGTCGAGATGCTCCCGCGCAGGGAAATGCTACGATGGGACGATTTGCATCGGACAGACCTTCACCGCTGGCATGACGACCATCCGAAAGGGGATCGGCCAATGCGTCAAATCTGGTTCCTCGCATTACTCGCGGGTCTTGTTTTCGTTGTCGCTACCCCGGGGGCGGCCGAGCTCGTACCTCTGGGGACGCTCCGGGCCATGGATCCGAAAGACTCCGCGGCCGTGACCGTCGAGTGCGAGAAGAGCGCCGACGGCAGCCAGATGACGTGCGGATTCGTCCACGTGAAAGTGTCTCGGGTGAAGACCCCGGAAGCGGCGCGGGCTGAGCTCGAGAAAAACCTCAAGCAGCAGCCGCTCGAGGCAACCACCAAGGCGGTGTGCGGCAACGAAAAGGAATTCACCACCCAGTACAGGGACCTGGCCGCCTCCCCCCGCGTGGGCGAGAACCAGAAGGCCTTCATGACCCAGACCATGCAGCGCATGAGGACCTTCTGCGCCAAGCCTTCCCTGCAGAGCCTTCGAGAGTTCAGCTGGTTCATGCTGAGCAAGGACACGAGGACCTGTAAGCTCCGGACCAGCTCGTGGCGGGAGACCTTCATCCAGAACGCCTCTCGCGTGTGGGTGAGCAATCGCGGACCCGCCGGAGCCTGCGGGGTCATCAGCGTGTCGACTCTGGAAGAGAGACCGATGGATCCGAATGCCAAGAGCAAGGCGGCCTCCTGGATCTACGAGGCACAGAAGATCCTGACCACGAAGACGGGCGCCTGCAATCAGGCCGACGATGAAGGCAAGGTTCGCTATTCCATCAGTGGCCTCAACCCAACCTTCGGGTGTGAGTTCATGGAGTTCTGAGACGGTTTGCCAATGCCCGATACGGCCGAGTGATTGACGCGGCCGCGGGAGTCGGGTAGAAGAGAGGCGCCATGGCCCTCACGCCCGGCCTCACCGGCGAGTTCGAGCAGCTCGTCATGCCTGAGCTGACCGCGGACGCCCTCGGCAACAAGGGCGTGCAGGTCTTCGCCACGCCCTTCGTGATCAATCTCATGGAGCTCACCTGCAATGCGGCGATGAAGCCTCACCTGCCCACGGGAGCTTCCTCCGTCGGCACCATGGTGGAGATGAAGCATCTGGCCGCCTCGCCCGTGGGCATGAAGGTCCGGGCCAAGGCGACGCTGCTCGAGACGGACGGCAAGCGCTGCCGCTTCGAGGTCACGGTGTGGGACGAGACGGAGAAGATCGGGGAAGGGCGACACGAGCGATTTGTCGTCCCAAACCTCGAGAAGTTCCTGTCGCGGGCCATGAGCAAGCGAGGCGCCTGATGCCCATCCAGATCAATCATGGCGTCAAGGGCAAGGAGTATCCGCCCTATGCCGTCACCGTGGAGCGCGGCAAGATCAAGGAGTTCGCCCGCGCCATTGGCGACGAGTCACCCTTCTATCTGGACGACGAGGTCGGCCGCGGGTCACCATGGGGCGA
Source organism: Candidatus Methylomirabilota bacterium (assembly GCA_036002485.1). Taxonomy (NCBI): domain Bacteria; phylum Methylomirabilota (SeqCode); species Candidatus Methylomirabilota bacterium. The sequence goes on from DASYTI010000014.1 coordinate 4,757, forward strand.
CATCATCGCGCCGCCCACCTTTCCCGTCACCTTCCGCAACGACAGGGCGGGCACGGAGACGCTGCTCCATGATCTCGGCGTCGACATCGGGCGCATCCTCCACGGCGAGCAGGAGTTCGAGCACTTCAAGCCCATCCTGCCCGGACGCACCTATCTCTGCCGGGGCCGCATCACCGACATCTACGAGAAGACGGGGAAGTCCGGGCCCATGGCCTTCGTGGTGCGCGAGACCACCATCACCGACGGCGACAACGACATCGTGTGCGTGATGCGACACATCACTGTGGTGCGCCTGTGAAATACGCCAAGGTCTACGCAGAGGACATCCAGATCGGCACGGAGATGCCGCCGCTCGTCAAGCCGCCCGTCCAGCAGATCCAGCTCACCCGCTATGCCGGCGCCTCGGGAGACTTCAACCCCATCCACCAGGACGCGGCCTTCGCCAAGGCCTCCGGCATGGGCGACGTCTTCGCCCACGGCATGCTGTCCATGGGCTTCGTGGCGCAGTCAGTCACCGACTGGCTCGGCGTGGGCACGGTCCGCAAGATCGGCGTGCGCTTCGCGGCCCTCGTACGTCTGGGCGACGTCATCACCTGCCGCGGCCGCGTGGTCGCCAAGCGCCCACCGAAAGAAGACGACGGTCCCCACCTCGTGGATCTGGAGCTCTGGGCCGAGAATCAGAAGGGCGAGAAGGTCATCACCGGCAAGGCCACCGCCACCCTCTCCTCACGCGGGTAGAGATCAGCGGCTTCTGGTTCGGTGTAATCTAGTGTATCTAAGGGTGAACATTGACGGCACCTGGCCATCGCCGTCAACATCTCGAATGTGACGCGGGAAGCATGGAGCACGGAACAATGCCGACGCGAGCGGTCCTGACCTACAGCGACTATGCGGCCCTTCCCGCCGACGGGCGGCACTACGAGCTGCATCGGGGCGAGCTGTCGGTGACGCCGGCGCCGGGCACCCGCCATCAGGAAGCCGTCATCTCGCTCGGTTCGAAGCTATATGAGCACGTGAGGTCGCGAGGCCTCGGTAAGGTCTTCGTGGCGCCGACGGACTGCATCCTGAGCAGCGTGACCGTGGTGCAACCAGATATCCTGTACGTGGCCTCCGAGCGGTTGTCGATCGTCAGCGAGCGTGGGATCGAAGGCGCGCCGACCTTGGTGATCGAGGTGCTCTCTCCGTCGACGGCCAGCCTCGATCGCGAACGAAAGGTCAGGTTGTACGCCGAGCATGGCGTTCCGTACTACTGGATCGCGGATCCGGACAGCCGATCGGTGGAGGCGTACGCGCTCGCCGGGGCGGACTACGCGCTCGCTCGTCGCGTGACGACCGACCCGGCCGCCCTGCCGCCGCTCAGCGGCCTGACCCTCGATCCTGCCTCGATCTGGTCCTGACCTCGCGTCATGCACATAGGTTTGAGCGTCGTCAGCTCTCCCTAACAAATTCGGTTGGTGCCGATCATCGGTCTCGATCGATCGTGGCCGGACAATGGGCGTTCTGCGCCCTCGCCGAATCGAGCAAACCCTCACGCCATTGCTCGCCGTTGTAGCTGCCCGAGGCAGGATCGGGGTCGGCCGCGCCCTCGCCGGCATAGAGACTGCTCACCTGGAGGCGGGTGATCGCTCCCAGGTACACGGTGGCCGCGATCTGGCGCGTGCGACCCGGGTGGAAGAGAAGGACGAGATAGCACGGCGGTGCCGTGCGGGTCCCGTTGAGCATGCCCGTCCGCCAGCCCGGTCCGAGCTGAGGTGACATGATTCGGACCCGCGCCTGCATGCGGGGGAGCGCGGGGACTGGGGTCTCCCCTTCAGGGAGGCGCTCGGCCATCCGGGCCGTCGAGCGGGCCAAGTCTCTCAACTGTTGCAGGTCGATCGATTTTTCTGAGAGCAGGCCCGAGCCGAGACACCGACTGGCCGTGACCACTCCGGGAGAGGCCGTGGCCGTTCCGAAAACGACGAACCGTTGCCCGATCCTCGGCTCCACCGGAGGCAAGAAGTATTCGCAATCGCTGGCCGAGATCGTCACGCGGACCTCGGCGCTCGGCGCACCCTTGAAGAATTCGATGACCCGAAATCGCGCCTCGGACAGCGGCGCAAAGGCGACTGTCTCGCCGACAAACACCAGGTCGCTCAGCTGGAGTCTTCGCGCGACGTCGAGCTGCATGCAATCACAGGCCAGCGCCGCACTGGAGCCGGCCATGAGCATGAGGCCGACGAGGGAAAGACCCAGGCAAAGATGTCTGGCCACGATGCCGAGAACTTCTAGCGCCGCGGGTCCTTGCCGTTCAGAAAGGCGCGGAGGGCCTCGGTGGTGGAGGGGAAGGCCAGCTCCCCCCACGGAATATCGCCAGGCGCCACCCACTCGACGCGGTCGTTCTCCCAGCACGTGCGCAGCTCGCCGCCGATCACGCGCGCGCGGTAGACGACGATGACGATGGGCGTGCCCGGATAGGAGTAGACGCCGAGGAGGCCGTCCAGGTCCACCTCGAGGCCCGTCTCCTCGCGCGTCTCGCGGACCGCCGCGGCTTCCACGGCCTCGCCCCAGTCGACGAAACCGCCCGGATAGGTCCACTTGCCCCGCGAGGGCTCGATGTTCCGCCGCGTCATGAGGACCCGGCCGTCCAGCTCGGGAATGGTCCCGGCCACCACCTTGTGGTTGAGATAGAAGATGAACGCGCAGCCGTCACAAACCATCTCATGCTTGCCTTCAGGGGGGACGGGCTGCCGCGCGAGCGCGCCGCCGCAGAGCGGGCAGAAGCGTATGCTCGAGGGAGACAGGCCGTGGTGATGATGCGTGTCGCTCATGGCTGCGCCCAGTCTATCACCGTGCTGCGGATACTGGCTCTTGCCCATCGGGCCTGCGTGCTGGAAAATGGTCGTCTCGTGCTGTCTGGGCCCGCACGAGAGCTTCTGGCGGACGACCGGCTCAAAAAGTCGCAGGCTGCTCAAAAGGGTCCAGATGCGAGGCGGCGCCCCGCAGTTCGAGTTGAGCGGCGGCCCTTGGCCGACGTGAGACGAGGGCTGAGTGGGTTCGAGTTGAGTGGCGGCGGTCTCTGGCCGTCGCGAGACGAGGGCTGGGTTGATTCGCAGGTGAGGCGTACTCTCTGTACGTTGAACCTGCGGTCGAGGGCGCCGCACTCCCGCAGATGGGCCCTTTTCAGCAGCCTGCCAGGAGGACTCGATGCAGATCAACCGCAAGCGGCTCGAAGAGAGCATGGCGGCGCTGGGGCGCATCGGGGAGACGCCCGCGGGCGGCCTCTCCCGGCTCGCCCTCACCGACGAAGACCGGCGCGGCCGCGATCTCCTCGTCCAGTGGATGCGCGCGGCCGGGCTCACGGTCACGGTCGACCGCATGGGCAATATCTTCGCCGAGCGCCCAGGCCGCGAGACCCTGCCCCCCGTCATGATGGGCTCGCATGCCGACTCGGTGCCCACCGGGGGCAAGTACGACGGCCCGCTCGGCGTCCTCTGTGCTCTCGAGACCATCCGCACCCTCAACGACAACAAGACAGCCACGCGGCACCCGGTGGCCATGGCCATCTTCACCAATGAGGAGGGCGCGCGCTTCCAGCCCGCCATGATCGGCTCCGGTGTCATGGCCGGCCAGATCGCCCTCGAAGACGCCTACAACGCGCGCGACCGGGATGGCATCCGGCTGGGCGACGAGCTCGAGCGCATCGGCTACCTCGGCCCCGAGCCCTGCATCCCCCGCCCCATCCGCGCGTACCTCGAGCTCCACATCGAGCAGGGGCCCATCCTGGAGGAGCAGCACCTCTCGGTGGGCGTGGTCGAGGGCATCGTGGCCATCTCCTGGTCCCGGCTCGTGCTCACGGGCGTGCAGGACCACGCGGGGCCCACGCCCATGCGGATCCGCAAGGACGCCCTCGTGGCGGCGGCGGACATCGTCCGCGGCGTGCGCGAGATCCCGCGGAAGATCGGCGGCGACATGGTCTCGACCGTCGGCCGGCTGGACGTCACCCCCAATATCCCGAACGCCATCCCCGGCAAGGTCATCATGTCCATCGATCTGCGCGCGCCCGACGAGCACCACGTCACGCGCGCCCTGGGGCTCCTCGACCGCCTCGTCAAGGACAGCGCCCGTGCCGAAGGCGTGCGGTACGAGCTCGACCACTACTGGCGCGTGCCCCGCACCCACTTCGACATCGAGGTCGTGGACACGATCGAGCGGGCGGCCAAGGATACGGGCGCCCGCTATCGCCGCTTGCTCTCGGGGGCCGGCCACGACGCTCAGTACATGGCGGCCATCTGTCCCACCGGCATGATCTTCGTGCCCTCGAAGGACGGCCGCAGCCACTGCGAGCAGGAGTTCACGCCGATGGACGACATCGAGGAGGGCGCCAATACGCTGCTCCTCGCCGCCTCCCGGCTGGCCGGCGCCGACTGAGGACCATGCCGACACGGCCTCGCGAGGCCCTGCTTGCCTCGGTGCGCGAGTTCGTGGCCAAGGAGGTCATCCCGGCCGCGCCGGCCCTCGAGCACGCCGATATCTATCCCCATGAGCTGGTGGCGCGCATGCGCGAGCTTGGGCTCTTCGGTGCCCTCGTCCCCGCGGAGCATGGTGGGCTCGGGCTCGACGTCACCACCTATGCCCGGGTCATCGAGGAGATCTGCCGGGGCTTCATGTCGCTGGCGGGGGTCCTCAACAGCCACACCATGGCCGCCCTCATCGTGCTCCACCACGGCACCGACGAGCAGCGCGGGCGCCTGCTCCCGCGCTTCGCGAGCGGCGAGGCGCGCGGCGGCCTCTGCCTGACCGAGCCCCATGCCGGCTCCGATGTCCAGGCCATCCGCACGGTGGCCCGGCGCGATGGCGATGGCTATCGCATCTCCGGCTCCAAGATGTTCGTCACCAACGGCCGCGAGGGCAATACCTTCGCCCTCCTGGCCCTGACGGATCCCTCGGCCCGGCCGCCTCACAAAGGCATGTCCTGCTTCATCGTCGAGAAGGGAGAGCCCGGCCTTCACGTGGTCAAGTCGATCGCCAAGCTCGGCTACAAGGGCGTGGACACGGCCGAGCTCCTCTTCGAGGACTTCCCCGTTCCCGCCTCCAACCTCGTCGGTGGCGTGCCCGGCCGCGGCTTCAAGCACGTCATGTCGGGGCTCGAGACGGGGCGGATCAATATCGCCGCGCGCGCGGTGGGCGTGGCCCAGGCCGCGCTCGACGAGGCGGCGCGGGAGGCCTCGGCAGCGGGGGCGACGCTGCCCGAACTCGCCGAGATCGCCACACGGGTCGAGGCGGCGCGGCTCCTGACCTACTGGGCGGCGGGCATGAAGGACCGGAACGAGCGCTGCGATCTCGAAGCGGGCATGGCCAAGCTCTACGCGTCGGAAAGCGCCCAGGACGTGGCCGTCCTGAGCATGAAGCTCCTGGGGCCGACGGCGCAGGCTCCGAGCCGCGTCGCCGAGCGGCTCTATCGCGACACACCGCTCATGATCATCGGCGAGGGCACCAACGAGATCCAGCGGACCATCATCTGCAAGAACCTGCTCCAGCGCTATGGCGAGCGGCCGGGCGCCCTCGTCTCCCGAGATGGCCTCCCCACCGAGCAGAAACAAATGGTCCTCCTCGTTCGCCAGGCGGTCGAGAAGGAAGTCATCCCGGCCGTCAATGACTACGAGCCGTCGGGCGCCTTTCCCGCGCCCATCATCGAGAAGCTCGGCGAGCTCGGCATCCTCGGCATGCTCGTCCCCGCCGAGTACGGAGGCCTCGGCCTCGATATCGTGACGTTCGCCATGATCGTGGAAGAGCTGGCGCGCGGCTGGACCACGGTGGCCGGACTCATCGCCAGCCACGCTGCCGCCGCCCACGCCATTGCCCGCATGGAAGCGGCGGACCTGAGCGAACGCTGGCTGCCCGCCCTCACCCGCGGCGCGCGCTGGGCCTGTCTCATCGCGCCCCTGGATGTGACAGCGGAGCACATGAAGGGCGGCTGGGCTCTGAGCGGCGGCGGCGTGTTCGTGGATTCTGGCGGGCGTGCCGACGTACACGTCGTGCTGGCCCACCGGCCCGACAAGCGGCTCGCGGCCTTCGTCGTCGAGCAGGGCGCGCGCGGGTTTTCCCTCGATGTCACTCACGAGACACTCGGCGCCCGGGGACTCGCTCTCCATCTTGTCAGGCTCGACGAGGTGCCTGCTCAGGGCGGCTCACCTATCGGCGCCTCCACCCTCGGGCTCGCCCGGATCGCCGCTGCCGCCACCGCGGTGGGCCTGGCTCAGGCCGCCTTCGAGGCCGCCCTGCGCTACTCGCAGCAGCGCTCGGCCTTCGGCGTACCCATCTGCCAGCACCAGGCCATACAGCTCAAGCTCGCCGACATGGCGACGCGGATCACCGCGGGCCGCCTCCTGACCCATCGAGCCGCCGAGCGACTCGATGTGGAGGCCGGCGACGATGCCGGGAGTATCATGGCTAGGCTGGACACAGCAGAGACCGCCTATGCGGTCACCCTCGAGGCCATGCGCATTCACGGCGGCTACGGCTATACCAAGGAGTTCCCCGTCGAGCGCTACTACCGGGACGCCTCGCGCTTCCTGACGGCAGCGGTCGAGCTGGAGATTGACCGCCGCCAGCTCGCTCGGCACCTCGTGGGGGCGCCGGCATGAGCTACGGGCGCTACTTCGAGGAATTCGCGGTCGGGCAGAGCTTCAAGCACTGGCCCGGGCGCACCATCACCGAGGCCGACTGCACGTGGTTCGCGCTCCTGACCATGAACCAGCACCCTCTGCACTCCGATGCCCACTACGCGGAGACATATACCCAGCACAAGCAGCGCGTGGTGATGGGCCCGCTCGTTTTCAGCATGGTCATCGGCATGAGCGTGGCCGATATCTCGGGGCGCGCCATCGCCAATCTCGAAGTGAATGCGCTCAAGCACGAGAAGCCCACCTTCATCGGCGATACCCTCTATGCCCAGAGCCGCGTGCTCGAGCTTCACGAATCGCGGCAGGGCGACCGGGGGGTGGTGACCGTGGAGACCACGGGGCTCAATCAGCGCGGCGAGCAGGTATGCTCGTATACGCGCAAGGTGCTCGTGCCGAAGCGGAACCACCCCACGCTGGGCGAAGGAAAGCTTCCCTACTGACATGAGTACGGATCCTCACCCGCTCGGTTCGACCCCCTCACCCCGGCCCTCTCCTCTGAGGGGAGAGGGAGACTTTCTGGAACCCTCGCCCCCGTCGAGGGGGAGAGGGCCGCAGTTCGAGCCGAGGCGCTCCCCGCTGTTCGAGCTGAGCGGCGGCCCCTGGCCGACGCGAGACGAGGGCTGAATGAATCCCGTAGGTGAGGAGAGCGACGAGGTGAGGGCTGAGACAGGTGAGGGGGCCACTGGGACTCGGAGACCACCGCTCGAAGGCGTGCGCATCCTGGCCGTCTCGCAATTCGGCGCAGGCCCTTTCGGCACCCAGGTGCTCGCGGACCTGGGCGCCGAGATCATCAAGATCGAGGACCCGGGAGTGGGCGGAGACATCTCTCGCTATGTCCCGCCCTTCCAGCACGAGCGGGACTCGCTGTACTTTCAGTCCTTCAACCGTGGCAAGAAATCGCTCACCCTCAACCTCCGGCATCCCGCGGGCCAGGCAGTGCTCCAGGATCTCGCCAAGGTTTCCGACGCGGTCTTCAACAACCTGCGCGGCGATCTGCCGGCCAAGCTCGGTCTGACCTACGAGACCGTCAAGGCCGTCAATCCACGCATCGTCTGCTGCTCGCTCACGGGCTTCGGCACCACGGGACCCCGCGCGGCCGAGCCCGCCTACGATTATCTGATCCAGGGCTATGCCGGCTACATGGCGGTGACGGGTGAGCCGGACGGCCCCCCCGGCAAGTGCGGCGTGTCCGTCATCGATTTCGCGGGAGGCTATGCCGCCATGGTCGGGCTCATGGTCGGTCTCTTCGACGCCCAGCGTACCGGGATAGGGCGCGATGTCGACGTCTCGCTCCTCGACACCGCCGTGAGCATGCTCTCCTATTTCGCCATCTGGACCCTCAACCGCGAGTGGCAGCCCGAGCGGGTGGCCGACTCCGGGCACCAGACACTGGTGCCGGCGCAGAACTTCCCGACACAGGACGGCTGGATCGTCATCTTCTGCAACAAGGACAAGTTCTGGCAGAGCCTGGTCGAGAAGATGGGCCTGGCGGCGCTCGGGCGGGATCCGCGCTTCACCGGTTTCGCCGATCGCCTGAGCCACAAGGCCGAGCTCGTCCAGATCCTGGCCAATCGGTTCAAGGAGAGGACCACGGCCGCCTGGCTCGATCTTCTGCGCGGCCATGTCCCCTGCGCGCCCGTCAACACGGTGGCCCAGGCGCTCGAGGACGCCCAGGTGCGGGCCCGCGAGATGATCCTCGAAGTGGAGCACCCGCAGTGGGGCACGATCCGCGAGGTGGCGAGCCCCGTCAAGACCGAGGGGGCCATCCGCAACCCGGCGCCGGCGCCCGAGCTCGGTCAGCACACGGAGGCGATTCTCGCGGATATCCTGGGGTACGGCAGCCAGACCATCGCCCGGCTTCGCGCGGATGGGGTCATAGGCAAGTGAACGACGAGCGTTTCAAGGCCATCGGCATGGACGACATGACCATGCCCGGGGGCTGGTCCGTCTCCGACGGGCAGACCTTTCTCTACACGCCGGCCGAGCGGGAGCTCATGCACCAGGCGCGGGCCTTCGCCCAGAAGGACATCCTGCCGCGCGCGGCGGCCGCCCATCAGGAGGTCAAGCAGATCAAGGCGCGCTTCGAGGGCCGGGAGCGCCGAGGCAAGCTGCGCGCGATCGCCCAGGCCTATCTCAAGCAGCTCGGCGATGCCGGCATCACGGGGGCCCTCTTCCCCGAGGAGTACGGCGGCAATGGGCGCGGGGTCGTGGCCGAGTGCATCATCGACGAGGAGCTGAGCGCGGCCGGCCACCCTGCCGATACCATCCGCTCGGTCTCCCTCACCCTCGGCACCATCTCCATCCTCCGCTACGGCACCCCGGAGCAGAAGGAGCGCCACATTCCCCCTCGCCTGCGCGGCGAGGAGCTGGCCGCCCTCGCCATCACCGAGCCCCAGATCGGCTCGGACACCTCGCGCATGCAGACGCGCGCCACCTTGAAGGGGGACCGCTGGGTCATCAACGGTCAGAAGCGGTTCATCACCGGGGGCGGCCTCGCCGACCACCTCACCCTCTTCGCCATCACGGAGGACGGCGTCCATCCGCACAAGGGGATGTCCACCTTCATCGTGCCCATGGACCATCCGGGCGTCACCATCCGGCGCCAGCTCGACGAGGTCATCATGGCGGACTGGATGGACAATGCCTGGATCGACTTCAACGACGTGGACATCCCGAAGGCCAACCTGCTCGGGCCCCTCCACGGCGGCTATCACGTGCTCATGGACGAGCTCGACACGGAGCGCGTCACGTACTGCATGGCCGCCCTCGGCTCCGCTCGCCGGGCGCTGGAGATCGCCGCCGAGTACTCGACCAAGCGCATCCAGTTCAAGCAGCCCATCGCCATGTTCGAGGGCGTCTCCTTCAAGCTCGCCGAGATGTACACGGCCCTGGACGCCGCGCGCCAGCTCGTCTACCGCACGGCCAAGATGGTCGAGGCCGGAGTGCCTGCGCAGCGAGAATCGGCGGTGACCAAGCTCTTCGTGGCCGAGTCGGTGTGGAAGATCGTCGACCACGCCATGCAGGTTCTGGGCGGCATCGGCTACACGACGGACTTCCCCATCCAGGCCATCTTCCGCAACGCCCGCCTGCTCAGGATCGGGGCAGGGTCGGACGAGATCATGAAGTTCCTCATCGCGCGCGAGGTGCTCAAGGAGATCAAGGGGTGAGCGTGCCACGGGCTCCCTACGGCCCCTCAGGCGTGGAGACAACACCTGAGGTCGAAGAGACCGAGGGTACCGAGGTCGCCCTGGCCCCGCCCTGGGTCACCATCCTGCACAACTGCGACTGCCATACCTTCGAGGACGTGGTCCGGCAGCTCATCAAGGCCATCAGCTGCTCGGAGGACCGGGCCTGGGAGATAGCCTGGGAGGTCCACGACACGGGGAAGTCCGTGGTCAAGGTCGGGCCCGAGACCGAGTGCGTCCGGGTTGGCAATATTCTGGGCGCCATCGGCCTCATCGTTACCGTCGCGCAGTCCTAGTTCGCTCCTGATTCGCTCCTCGGGCCTCGCTTTGCGTCGCCCGTCCTTCCGAATTTGGTCGCCTTTCCCACTGTCAGCCCTGAAACACGTAGCCGAGATAAGCGAATCTCAAACGCTTCAGCGTCGGTCTGTCGATGGCATCGGGCTTGCTATTTCATAGAGCGAGTCGCGATAGAGGCGACCAAAAGCCGGGCTGGGATGAGCCGGCATCACCGATAGCACTGAGGGGAGCAAGAGATGATCCGGCAACCGTGGTACCTGCGGCAGGACTTCTGGATGTGGATGGGAGTGATCTTCGTGCCGTTCTTCTGGGTCCTGCCGCTCAGTCGCCTGGCTCTCGCTCGCGTGACGGTGCGCCTTAACCGCCGGTTTTAATCCCGCCAACTCATCCCATGAGCCCCGGCGGACACCTGGTCACCACAGTCCTGGCCTGTGGTGCCGTCTACGGTGTAACGGGCTCAGCCCCACTGACCGCTGGCCTGGCAGCGGGCGGTTTTTTCATCGACGTCGACCACGTTCTGGACTATGTCCTCTTCGAGCGCCGCTTCCATTTCTCTCCCCGCGCCTTCCTCCGTCACTACCTCGAGGGTCGGGCGCGCCGGCTCGTGCTCGTGCTCCACTCCTGGGAGCTCATGGGCCTGCTCGCCCTTGCCGCCCTGGTGACGGGCTCGGTCTGGCTCTGGGGATATGTGCTCGGGATGGCCCTGCATCTGCCCCTGGACGTGAAGTTCAACGGACGCCTGACCAATCAGGGCCTCGTGCCCTTCTATAGCTTCGTCTATCGCTGGCGGCGAGGCTTCCTTGGCTCACGCATGATCGAGCAGAAGCCGCTGGCGCGGCTCCACGAGGGCTTCTGGGTGATCTTCTTCCGCGGGGCCCGCCTGAGGAATCCGCAAGTCCACGCGGTGCACCAGCCCCCTCTGGCCGAGCGCGTGCTGCGGAGCCCGGCCTCGCCTACGACTGCGCGGGAGGCGGGCCGCTTACCAGCGTCCAGTCATCCACGCCCGCGACGTCTGGAGGTTCGGCCGAAGTCGTCGTGAGGGTCCGCCCCTTGCTGGGCGAGAACCAGACCCACTCGAGAGACCCGTCACCGGCCACGGCTTCCCCCATTTCGGGGCCGGACGTTCCGGTCTCCTTCCGCTCGGCGCGGCGCGCCTTCTTGGCCTCCTGCTTCGCCTTGCGCGCGTCTTCCTTGCGCCGGCGATCTCCTCGGTACATCCCTGGGCGTCCTGCCATCATGCTCCTCTTATTTGGTCGTGGTGCTCATGATAACCGGGGCCTCAGGTCTCTGGCCCACAATTGTGCTTCGTACCGCCTGCCGTTGCTGCTTTCTCGCTTTCGCTGTGACAATTCTTAACCTTCGCTCGCCTCGCCTTCGGCCCTCTCTGCGCTTTCGCTGTGACAGTTTTTAACTTTCGCTCGCCTCGCCTTCGGCTCAGCTCGCACTACATTACCGGCCCGATGATCCACGGCGCAAACTCCTCTTCACCCACGCCCGACAGCTCGCTCTTCGAGCGCTTGCCCGAGGCCACGGCGATGATCTCCTCGAAGATCTGTCGGCCGACTTCAGGCAGCGGGGTGCCCTCGAGGATGACGCCGCAGTTGATGTCCATGTCCTCCTGCATGTGCCGGTACATGAGCGAGTTGGTGGCGAGCTTGATCGAGGGCACGGGCTTGCAGCCAAAGACCGAGCCGCGCCCGGTGGTGAAGCAGATCAGATTGCAGCCGCCCGCCACCAGCCCCGTGATGGACACCGGATCGTGACCCGGCGTGTCCATGAAGACGAAGCCGCGCGTGGTGATGGGCTCGCCGTAGAGGAACACGTCCATCATCGGCGTGGTGCCGCCCTTGGTAACCCCGCCCAGACTCTTCTCGAAGACGGTGGTGATGCCCCCCGCCTTGTTGCCGGGGGCGGGGTTGTTGTCCATGCGCTCGATGCCGCGGCAGTACCACTCCCACCACTTGTACCGGTCGATGAGCTTCTTGGCCACCGCCTCGCTGACGGCCCGGCGGATGAGCAGATGCTCGGCGCCATAGATCTCGGGCGTCTCGGCGAGCACTCCCGTGCCGCCGTAGCGGACCAGCTCGTCCACCGCCCAGCCGAGGGCGGGATTGGCGGTGATCCCGCTATTGCTGTCGGAGCCACCGCAGTTGGTCGCGAGCATGATCTCGGAGATGGGCTGCTTCGACCGCGTGGCCGCGTTGGCCATGGGCAGGAGCTTGGCGACCTCGGCCGCGGCCCTGTCGACCGTCTTTCTGATGCCCCCGGCCTCCTGGATATTGATAACCATGGGCTTGCGTTCGGGATGCCCGGGCGCGGCCATGCGCTGCTTGTCGACCATGACCGCCGCCTGATTGACCTCGCAGCCGAGGCCAACCAGGATATAGGCGGCGACGTTCGGATGCTTGGCATAGCCGGCGAGGACGCGCTGGAGGGCCATGTGATCCTCGCCAAAGAGCTCGGTGCCGCAGCCGGACTTGTGGGTGACGGCGAGCACCCCGTCGATGTTCGGATAGTCCCGGGACACGTCGCGGAACTTGTCCTTGACGAACTGGCTCACGCTGGCCGAGCAGTTGACCCCTGAGATGATGGCGACGTAGTTGCGCGTGCCGACGCGCCCGTCGTCCCGGAGATAGCCGTCGAAGTAGCGCATGCTCGCGGGAGGGTAGAAGTCGACTGGTCGCACGTCGGTCCCGATCTCGTACTCGCGCTGCAGATCGCCCACGGCCAGGTTCTGGGTGTGGACGTGATCGCCCACGGCGATGTCCGCTGTGGCGAATCCGATGACCTGCCCGTAGCGCCGCACCTCCTCGCCGCGGGCGCGCGCATGGCGCGCCACCTTGTGCCCCGGCCGGATGTCCTGACGGACCTCGATGCGCCCGCCCGCGTCCTCGAGCACGGTGCCGGCGGGAATCTCCTTCTTGGCGATGGCCACGTCATCGGCGGGGTTGAGCACGATGGCGACTTCGGTGATCGCGCAGGTTGCCATGAACGCCTCCCTGGGTCCGTCGGTCTGCCGCAGAATCTACAGGCCGCGCAGGATCTTTGCAACGACCTTCACCCGACACCCATCTCTCCCCATCACCGGAGCTGACAGCGTGCCTCTCCCTTTCCCCCTCTCCACCTCGGCCGGCCACCCCCCTTCCCTCTCCCCCATCGGGGGAGAGGGCCAGGGTGAGGGGGCAAGTCCCTACACCTTCTTCCCCGTCATCGAAATGCCCAATCGTCAGCGCACTTTTCTTAAGCATCTTGAGCCCCGGCGGCGTGGCCGCCCCGGTCACGGTACCCATTGTTTTCGCCGCCGCAAACAGCGCCCACGGCTATTTTCGTTTGGGCGAACGGGCAGGATAAGAGACACACCGCTACCGACTTGACCGCGGCCGCCTTGCCGTCCATATTCTCGGCACCGCCATGGCTTCAGGGCCCAAGACCCAGTACACGAAGAGCGGCGATCTCCACATCGCCTACCAGGTAACGGGGAGTGGTCCGCTCGACCTCGTCTTCGTCCCCGGCTTCGTGTCACACCTCGAGTGCCAGTGGGAGCATCCGTGGTCGGCCCGCTTCCTCGAGCGCTTAGGATCCTTCTCCCGTCTTATCCGCTTCGACAAGCGCGGCACGGGGCTCTCCGACCGGGTCGGCGGGATTCCCACCCTCGAGCAGCGGCTGGACGACGTGCGGGCCGTCATGGACGCCGTGGGTTCGGAGCGGGCGGCCCTCCTCGGTGTCTCCGAGGGCGGGCCGATGTCGCTACTCTTCGCTGCGACGTATCCCGAGCGCACGTCGGCGCTCGTGCTCTACGGCTCCTATGCGCGCCGCGCCTGGGCCCCGGAGCATACCTCCGGGCGCACCGAGCAGGAATGGCAGGCGATGATCGACTCTATTGAGAGGGGATGGGGCGACCCCGGAGGCCTCGATATCGACCTGTGGGCACCCAGCGCGGCCGGAGACGAAGGCTACCTGCAGTGGGCGTCCACGTACCGGAGGCTGGCGGCGAGCCCTGGCGCCGCGGTGACGGTGATGCAGATGAACAAGGAGATCGACGTCCGCGCCATCCTGCCCGCTGTCCGGGTGCCGACCCTGGTGCTGCATCGAACGGGCGATCGCGTGACCCGAACCGAGCAGTCACGGTACCTGGCCGAGCACGTGCCGGGCGCGCGGTTCGTCGAGCTTTCCGGCATCGACCATATCCCCTGGGTGGGCGACGCCGACGCCGTCGTGGACGAGATAGAGGAATTCCTCACCGGCACACGCCACGAGACCGAGATCGACCGGGTGCTGGCGACCGTGCTCTTCACCGACATCGTGGGCTCGACGGAGCGGGCGGCGGCGCTCGGCGACCGCAAGTGGCGGGATCTGCTCGACGGCTACTACGCGCTCGCCCGGCGGGAGCTGGCCCGCTTTCGCGGCCGCGAGGTGGACACGGCCGGCGACGGGTTCTTCGCAGCCTTCGACGGGCCGGCCCGCGGCATCAGATGCGCCCAGGCGATCAGCGCAGGAGTCCGCCCGCTCGGCATCGAGGTGCGAGCGGGGCTGCACACCGGCGAGTGCGAGGTCATCGGCCAGAAGGTCGGTGGCATCGCCGTCCATATCGGCGCCCGCGTGGCCGGGCTGGCCAAACCGGGCGAGGTCCTCGTCTCGAACACCGTGAAGGATCTCGTCGCCGGCTCGGGCCTGGCTTTCGAGGAGCGCGGCGCGCACACCCTCAAGGGCGTCCCCGGCGAGTGGCGTCTTTACGCACTGATGCGGGCCGCCTGATCCCAGCATCCGCTCCGTGCATCGTCCCACAAGGAGAAGCCATGAAGAAGAAGATCGCGAGCCCGCATGTGCCCGACCCGCCTCCCCAGACATGGTCCAACTGCCTCGTGGTCGGCAATCAGGTCTTTGTCGCCGGCATGGTCGCCCGCGACGGGAGCGGGGTGATCGGTGGGGACAGCATGTATGGCCAGGCCAAGGCCATCTTCGGCAAGATCAAGCACCTGATGGAAGCTGCGGGCGGGACCATGGATGACATCGTCAAGGTGCAGATCTTCGTGACGGACATCAAGCGGCGCGAGGAGGTCTGGAAGGCGCGGCGCGAGGTGTTTACCGGCGATTTTCCGGTGTCGACGTTGGTGGAGGTGAGCGCATTGGCGGCGCCCGAGCTTCTGGTCGAGGTCGAGGCGATTGGGGTGCTGGGCGCGGGGAAGTAGATCGCCGAGGTAGACCACCCCTCACCCTGCCCTCTCCCCTGAGGGGAGAGGGATGTGTTTGTCACCCAGCTCGCTCCGTTCAGGGGAGAGGGATGTGTTTGCCACCCTGCCCACTTCCCATGAGGGGAGAGATGTGGAGTTATCCGCGCGTAGCTTCTCTTATCCCTCTCCCCTATCGGGGGAGAGGGTAGGGTGAGGGGGCAAGAACCGCGGGCTCACTCGGCCCCTCACCCTGCCTTCTCCCCTGAGGGGAGAGGGATACAAAAGATGAGGGCTTACTTGGCGCGGAGCTTGCGAGCGGCCTCGGCGCGCATCTGCTGCATGGCGCGCGTCTCCTGGTCGGAGTAGCGCTCGTCCTTCCAGGGGTCGGCGTGCATGTGGTAGCCGTTGACCTCCCAGAAGCCGGGCGGATTCACGTCGAGGAACTCGAAGCCGCGCAGCCACTTGGCGCTCTTCCAGAAGTAGAGCTTGGGCACGACCAGCCGGAGGGGCCCGCCGTGATCAGGCGCGAGGTCCTGGCCGTCGTGCTTGAGGGCCAGGACCACGTCGTCGTCCACGAGATCGCCCAGGGGCAGGTTGGTCGTATAGTCGGGATCGGCGTGGATCATGACGAACTTCGCCTCGGGCTTGAGGCGCACCCGCTTCATGATCTCGCGGATGTGCACTCCCTCGAACCGATTGTCCAGGCGCGACCAGCGGGTCACGCAGTGAATGTCGCAGGCGACTTCCGTGCGCGGGAGCTCGAGGAACTCCTCCCAGGTCCAGGACACGTCCTCCTCGACCAGGCCGAAGCAGCGGAAGGTCCAGGTCCTGGGGTTGAATTTCGGCGTGAGCCCGTAGGTCAGCACGGGCCACTTGGTGGTCAGCACCTGGCCCGGTGGCGTGCGCTTGGCCAGTTCGTCCGCGGTCTCGCTCATGTCGGCTCCTCAGGCGTAGCATCCCATATCGCCCGGCACGCCGAGCGCGCTATTTCTCTGCCAGGAGCCTCCGGATCAGGGCTTCCGTCTCCGCATAGGCGCCCTCACCCACGTGGACGAATCGGACTATCCCACGCTTGTCGATCATGGCCATGGCCGGCCAGTACCGGTTCTTGAAGCGCTTCCAGATGACGAAGTCATTGTCCTGGACCACCGGATAGGCGACCTTGAGGTCGCGCGTCGCCTGCACGACCTTGTCCAAGGGCCGCTCCCAGGTGAATTCGGGGCAGTGCACGCCCACGATGGTCAGCCCCGCCTTCTCGTACTTCGCGTGCCAGTCCCGCAACTGCGGGATCACGTTCTTGCAGTTGTATCAGCCGAAAGTCCAGAACTCGACGATGACGACGCGCCCCCGGAGCTTCTCGAGGCTGAGAGGCTCGCTATTGATCCACGGGCCCCCCGTGATCTCCGGAGCCCGCTCACCGTCTCGCAACCCGATGGCCTGGGCCGCCCCCGGCCCCAACACTCCGGCCAGGAGCGCGGCCGCCAGCACCCACACGCCTGTTGCCTTCATGAACCGCCTCCTCCTGGGGGGCTCGAATCCCTCCCCGGTGCTCATCTTACAGGGGTCTGCCTTCCGGGTTGGACGTCTCCAGGGCCGTGGGCGGTTCGCGGGGCCCGGGCGAAGAGGTTGGATACCCCCGTCCGACCCCCTATAATAATGATGGCGAACGGGTGGGCATGGGCCCGCCCCGATTCACTGACGCCGTTGAGCATTACCCGAACAGGAAAGGCAATGGATGAGCGATGACAGGAAGCTGGCGATGTTCATGGATTTCGAGAACATCGTCCGGGGAGTGAAGGAAGCGCAGTACAAGCAGTTCGAGATCAAGCTGGTCCTGGAAAGACTGGTCGAGAAGGGCAAGATCATGGTCAAGCGGGCGTACGCGGACTGGAACCGCTACGCGGAGTACAAGCGCCCCTTCCACGAGCACGCCATCGAGCTGATCGACGTCCCCCAGAGCCGGTACAGCGGCAAGAACTCGGCGGACATCCGCATGGTCGTGGACGCCATGGACCTCGCGTACGCCAAGCAGCACGTGGACTGCTTCGCCCTGGTCTCCGGCGACTCGGACTTCTCGCCGTTGGTCTCCAAGCTCCGCGAGAACGACCGCTACGTGATCGGGCTCGGGGTCAAGTCCTCCTCGTCGGAGCTGCTCGTGGGCAACTGCGACGAGTTCATCTTCTACGAGGATCTGATCAGGGAGTCGAAGAAGACCACGGCCCTTCGGGGACTGCCGGAGAAGAAGATGGAGGCCATGACCCAGCTCATCGAGGCCATCCAGGCCCTGCAGCGCGAGAACAAGGACACCCTCTGGGGCTCCATGGTCAAGCAGACCATGCAGCGGAAGAATCCCGCCTTCAACGAGTCCTACTACGGGTACTCGACCTTCTCGAAGCTGCTCGAGGAGGCGGCTAAGCAGAAGATCGTGACGCTGGAGCGGGATGCGCGGAGCGGGACGTACATCATCACGTCGGTCGAGGAGGGTCGCGCGGCGTAGGGGTCATTTGAGCTTCGGGTCCAGAAAATCGCGTAGCGCGTCCCCGAACAGGTTCACGGCCAGGACCGTGATCGTGATGGCCACCCCGGGGAACACGACCATCCACCATGGGGGCTTGAAGGCCTCGGCGAGGACGCCGCCCAGCATGTTGCCCCAGCTCGGAGTCGGTGGAGGCACCCCGACCCCCACGAAGCTCAACGCCGCCTCGATGAAGATGGCCGCGCCCAGGTGACCGGTGGTGATGATCAGGAAGGGGGCCAGGCACTGGGGCGCGACGTGGCGGGCCATCACGCGTGCCCCCGAGGCTCCCAGCACCCTGGCCGCTTCCACGTAAGCGAGCTCCTTGACCGACAGGACCATCGACCTGACGACGCGGCTGCTCAGCGGCACCCGCGTGACCGCGATGGCCACGATGACCGTGGTCAGCCCGGCCCCCAGAGCGGCCATGAGCAGCAAGGCCAGGATGAGGGACGGCAGCGACATCAGGACGTCGAGGACGCGCTGACTGATCAGGTCCACCCGCCCACCCAGGTAGCCACTCGCCACGCCCCAGATGAACCCGATGGTGTCGCCGAGCAGCACCGAGCTGATCGCCACGAGCAGGGTCACGCGCGCGCCGAAGATGATCCGGCTCAGCACGTCGCGCCCCAGATGGTCGGTGCCCAAGACGTGCCGGGCCAGCGGCGGATCGCGGGTGACGGCGTAGTTCGCGGTCAGCGGGTTGTAGGGGGCCAGCCGGTCGGCCAGCACGGCCACCGACACCAGCAGCAGCAACAGCAGGGCGCAGACGCCGCCGAGCGGCGAGGCGCGGAAGAAGCGGGCCACGGCCATCGGCGCGCGTCTATTGGTAGCGGATGCGGGGGTCGAACCAGCCGTAGCTGATGTCGACCGCCAGGTTGATCAGGACGAAGATGACGCCGTAGAGCAAGACCAGGTTCTGGATGAGCATCCAGTCCCGCTCGGCGATCGCGAACACCAGTGCTAAGCCCAGCCCGGGCACCCCGAAGGCGCGCTCCACCGCCACCGAGCCGCCCAGGAGAGCGCCGAAGGCGGTGCCCGACACGGTGAGGATGGGCAACATCGCGTTCACCAGCGCGTGACGCCACACCACGATCCGCTCGCGGAGGCCCTTGGCGCGGGCGGTGCGCACGTAGTCCTCGCCCAGCACCTCCAGCACCGAGGAGCGCGTGATACGCGCCATCATCGCGGCCAGGGCGATCCCGAGTGCCAGGGCTGGTCCCGCGGTCATCTGTAAATTTCGGATAGGGTCGTCCCACAGGTACACGATTGTCAGGGGCGGTCGCCATGTGAAGGCCAGGACCAGGGAGAGGACGATCATCAGCCCCACCCAGAAGCTCGGGATGGCCATGAAGAGCACGACGACGAACCGGAAGACGTAGTCGGTCCATGAGTTTCGCCACACCGCCCCCACGAGGCCCACCGGCAAGCCGACGATCCAGGAGAGGATGACCGCCATCACCGCGATCTGGCCGGTGATGGGGCCCCGCCGAAAGACGAGCTCCCGGATGGGCTCGCCGCGCCAGAACGACTTTCCGAGATCTCCGCGGAGGATGTCCTTCAGCCAGTCCAGATACTGAACGGCGTACGGCCGATCCAGGCCCAGGCTGGCTCGCGCGGCCTGGAGCTGCTCCTGGCTGAGGACGTAGCTTCCCCCGCCCTCCCCGGAGATCGCCGCCAGGGGATCGCCAGGCAGCACGCGCATCGCGATGAAGATGAGCAGGGTGACGCCCAGAAGCGTCGGAACGGCAATGAGCAGCCGCTGGGCCAGGTACTTGCGCATGGTCCGCCCCTCGCGCGGTCAGGTTGCTGAGCAACCTGCGAGTTTTTCAACAGTCGGTCAGGCCTTCCTGGTTTGCCGTCCGGAGGGAAGGCTACCGGTCAAGCCAGAACGTGTCGACGCGTCCGAGCTCCGAGAAGACGCGGGCGTCGCTGGCGTGGCCCTTGACGGAGGTCCTCCACATGGGCAGATGGTCCGTGAACCCGATGAGGTAGAGCGGCGCCGTCTGATCGAGGAGCGCCATCCCCCGCGCGAAGAGCCGCTTGCGTTTGGAGCGATCCGTCTCGCTGTTGATCTGCTTCAGGAGTTGGTCGAACTCGGGGTTGGCGTAGCGGGAGAAGTTCAAGGACCCGCCCGTCTTCAGGCACATCTCCCAGCCCGGTCCCGGATCCGAGATGGGCGAGCGATACTCCGTGTGCACCATCATGTCGAAGGTGCCCTTCTTCAGCTCTTCGATGAGGAGTGCGCGCTCCATTACCCGGATCTTGGTCTCGATGCCCAGCGTGCGCCGGAGCTCTTCCTGGAAGGCCGGGGCCAGGATCTCGGCATGGGGCGCCACGGACGCCGATACGAGGTCAACCCCCTTGACGCCGTCGGGCATGCCGGCGGCGGCCATCAGCTTCTTGGCCTCCGCGATGTCGGCCGCCTTGTCCGCGCGGTACCCGGGAAGACCCTCCAGCTCCTTCATCGGGCTGGCGAACTCGCTGGCGTGAGTCATCCACCTGGTGAGCATGATCGGCTCCTGGGTGCCGAACGCCTTGATGAGGTTCTGACGGCTGACGGCCAGGTTGATGGCGCGCCGCACGCGGGGATCGGTGAACGGCTTGCGCTCGTTGTTGATGTGCACCTGATAGGAGTTGAACTCGCCCGGATACCGGACCGTCCCCACGATGTCCTTGCGCTTGAGCCCCTCCTGGTGCGTCTCGAGCGAGACGTTCGGGGAGTAGTCCGCCTGCCCGGTGAGCACCGCGGTGCCCCGGTCCGTCCACGCCGGGATGTGCAGCAGCTCCAGCCCGTCCAGATAGGGAATCTCGGGATCCCAGTAGTTGGGATTCCGCACCATCACCCACTTCTCGGCCACCTTTCGCTCCTTGAACATGAAAGCGCCGGTGCCGGGGGCGATGACCTTGCGGAGATCCTGGTTGTTCTCGTCCAGAGCCTTCTTGGAGTAGATGATCATCGACGACGGGGTGAACAGCTCGAGGAAGTACGGCCGGGGCTCCTTGAGGGTGAACTTCACCGTGAGGCGGTCGACGGCTTCCACCTTCTCGACCGCCGCGAACTGATCCTTGTAGATGCTGGCCATTCCGGCGGGCGGGAAGATGATGCGGGAGAACGTGGCCACCACGTCGGCCGAGCTGAACGGCGTCCCGTCGTGGAACTTCACTCCGTCCCGGAGGCGGAAGGTGTACGTCTTGCCGTCCGGGGAACCCCTCCAGCTCTCGGCGAGGTCGGGGATGATGGTCTTGAGCCCGTCGGCCGGATTGAACCGCACCAGGTTGTTGTGCATCTGGCCCAGCACGAACCGGAACGCCCCCTGGTGCACGTCGAAGTGCGCCACCTCCGCGGGACCGGCCCACTTGAGCACGCCCCCCCGCTTCGGGTTCGGCTCGGCGGCGCGGGCCCGGTCAGAGCGGACCGCCGCCCCCGCGGCCGCTGGACGCTTCAGCGACCACGCGGCCAGCGCGGCGCCCGCGGTCGTGCCGGCCGCAGTCTTGAGGAAACGCCTGCGGTTCACTTTCCCGCCGAGACGGGGCTGTTCCATGTCGCGATCCTCCTTGTGGTTGGTGCGCGGCTACCGTACGCGCGCGACCGCACGGTCGTCAACCACGACCTCGGGCGGCCGGACGACGTGGTAGGCCGCCTACTTCAGCGGGGGCTCCACGCCGGCGGGCAGCGGAACGCGCGCGATGTTCAGCACCATCGACACCAGGCTGTAGTAGCCTACCGCGCCCACCAGGTCGACCACGCCTCGCTCGCCGAAGGCGGCGTTCACCCGCTGAAAGGCCGCGTCCGAGACCTGGCCGGTCGCGAGCAGCTCGGAGACGAAGTCGTAAACGATCGTCTCGTCCTCCGCCATGCCGGGGGGACGCGTGCCGGCGGCGATGGCGTCGGCGATGGCGGGCTTCAGCCCGGCTTCGAGGGCCAGGCGGCGGTGCGCGTAGAACTCGTACTGCGCCGTCCACTTGCGGCCAGCCATGATGATCGCCAGCTCGTTGAGCCGCGACGGGATCGAGCTGCCGAACCGCACGAACGCCCCCACCCGCTGGACGAGGTCGCACAGCTCCGGGCTCCGCAGGAGCGCATTGAACGGCCCGCGGAGGCCGGCGCCGCGCGGGCCCGACTGGATGGCCTCCGCCACGCGCTTCTGCTCCGCCGTCATCGTCTCGGCGGTCAACGTCGTGAATCGTCCATCGCTCATCGCCATGTCTCCGCTGCTCGGGTGGCCGCCGCCGATCGCACGGGTGGATTGCTCAGGCCGGCTTGAACGCCACGGGCAACCGCTTGATGCCGCGGATGAAGTTCGAGCGGAGCTTCTCCGGCTCCGCGGTGGCCTCGATATCCGGCAACCGGCGGAACAGCTCGACGAACATCGCGGTGACCTCTCGACGCGCCAGGTGCGAGCCCAGGCAGAAGTGGGCGCCGCCCGTTCCGAATGCGCCTTGCTCGTTCGGCGTGCGCGCGATGTCGAAGCGATAGGGGTCGGCGAAGTATTTCTCGTCGCGGTTGGCGGAGATGTACCACATGGCGATCTTCTGGTTCCTCTGCATCGCGACGCCGGCGAACGTCGTGTCGCACGTGACGGTCCGCCGCATGTGCATCACCGGGCTCGCCCACCGGATGATCTCCTCGACGGCCGACGCGCTGAGCCCGTCGAGGTCGGCCAGCCACTTCCGCTTCTCGTGTGGGAATCGCGTGAAGGCCCACATGCCCTGACTGACGGCCGTGCGCGTGGTCTCGTTGCCCGCGGCGATGAGCAGGAGAAAGAACGGCCCGAGGTCCTCTGGCGGCATCGCCTCGCCGTCGACCTCGGCGTGCACGAGCACGGTCGTCAGGTCATTCTCCGGATGCTCGAGGCGCTTCTTGCCGAGCCAGAGCCCGTACTCGCGCAGCTCGCCCGCCGCCTGCAGGAGGGACTCGCGCGTGCCCCCGAACGCCTTGTCGCCGCCGGCCAGGAGCCGGTTGGTCAGGTCCAGAAGCTTCGCCCGGTCGCCCTCCGGCACGCCCATCATGTCGCAGATGATGGCGACGGGCAGCGCGTCGGCGACCTCGGTGACGAACTCCGCCTCGCCCTTCGGGGCGATCGCGTCGACGATCCGCCGGGCGCGCTCGCGGACCGCGTCTTCCGCCTTCGCGATCATCTTCGGGGTGAAGCCACGGTTCACCACGCCCCGGAGCTTGGTGTGCTTCGGGGGATCGGTGGAGATCATCGAGCGGATGGCGCCCATGTACTGCATGTCCCCGGGATCGATCATCACCTGGATCCCGTATGCGGAGCTGAACGTCTCCCAGTCACGGGTGGCGGCGGCGACGTCGTCGTAGCGGGTGATCGACCAGAAGCCCTGGCCGGAGTCCGGGTGCTCGTGCCAGGCGACCGGCCGCTCGTGCCGAAGCTTGGCCAGCGCGCCTTCCACGTCGTCGCGCAGCCAGAAGTCGAAGCTGGCCGGATTGATCTCATCCAGCGTCAGGGCGGTCGTCGGCGTGGGAACGGTGCTCATACGGGCCTCCTTGTTGCCGTCGATGTCGAGGTCAGTGTGGTCTATCGCATCGGCTACACTCTGTCAAGGCACACCGAGAGGAGGACGGCATGCGAGTGGTCGTGAACCGAACGCTTTGCGAGAGCAACGCCGTGTGCGCGCGGCTGGTGCCGGAAGTCTTCGTGGTGGACGACGACGACCAGCTACAGATCAAGCAGGAGGCACCGCCGGAGGCGTTGCGGGAGCGCGTGGCGCACGCGGTGCGGCGCTGCCCGAAGCTGGCGTTGTCGATCGTGGAGGACTGAGAGAGCAGCAAGAGCTCGGCAGCAGGTGGTGGCGGTCGGAGAGCTTACTCTATGTTCCTACGTGCGTTTGGTGATGACTACGACTTTGCCGCTGTCGCTGATGAGGGCGGTGAGGATCCAGCTGACCACGGTGACCACGATGGAGCCGAGGAGGGCGGAGCCGAAGCTCGCCACGTGAAAGCCCTTGACCAGGCTCGCCACCAGCCAGAAGCAGAAGGCGTTGAGGACGAGCAGGAAGAGACCGAGGGTGAGCAGGGTGATGGGCAGGGTGAGGATGAGCAATACCGGGCGCACGAAGGCATTGATCAGCCCCAGGACCAGGCCCGCGCCCAGCGCCGAGACGAAGCTGTCCACCTGGATGCCGGGAAGGATGGAGGCCGCGAAGATGATGGCGAGCGCATAAACCAGGACTCGGATCAGAAATCCCATTGCCGCCTCCGTGGCCGAGGAGCCATTCGTCCGTGGCGCGGCCTAGGTATACTGGCCGCGTCATGCCCCGTCATTATAGGCGACTCCGGCCGCTGTCTGCGGCCCGCTTGCCCTCGCCCAGGCCGCTCATGGTCCCCGCGCTGCTCGTGGTGTCCCTGCTCTTCGTCTTGTCGTTGGTCTGCTCCGCCCAGCCGGCCGGCCTCACCATCGATCCCGCCCTCATCCGCGGCCCGGCCGAGGCGCCCATCACCATCGTCGAGTTCGGCGACTTCCAGTGCCCGCTCTGCAAGCGCACGCAACCGGTGCTGGACCAGCTCCTGAAGGAATACCGGGGCAAGGTGCGGCTCGTCTTCAAGAACTTCCCATTGGCCTCGCACCCCGGCGCCCGCCCCACCGCCGAAGCGGCGCGCTGCGCGGCGGCTCGTGGCGTGTTCTGGGAATACCACGACCTGCTCTACCTCCCCGGCACCGACTTCTCGCGGGACGCCCTCGTCGGCTATGCGGGACGCCTGGCTCTCGACCGCGACGCCTTCGCCGCCTGTCTGGACGCGCGACAGTTTCGCGATCAGATCGACGCGGATGTGCGGGAAGGCCATGCCCTCGGCATACCCGGCACCCCGACCTTTCTGATCAACGGCAAGCCGCTAGTGGGCGCTCAACCCATCGAGGCTTTTCGCGAGGCCATCGCGGAAGCCCTGCAGGACGTCGGTCGCAAGTGATGGCCAGCACCGCTCGCCCCCTCACCCTACCCTCTCCCCCGATGGGGGAGAGGGATACAAGGAACGGCTACCACTCATGACGACACCCCCAGTGAGCAGCTTCGTCGAGGCCGAGAAGGTCCCGTGGGTGGAGCGACGTCCGGGCGTCTTCTGGAAGACGCTCTGGGAGGATGCCGACGGGCGCCACAAGGCCGTGCTCATGCGCTATGAGAAGGGCGCGGTGATTCCGCGTCATCGCCATCTCGGCGACGAGCAGATCTGGGTCCTCGAGGGCGCGGTGGCGGACGAGACGGGCGTCTGCACGGCGGGGAACTATGCGCGGCGGCCGCCCGGCTGCGTCCACACCGTCACGAGCCCTACCGGTGCCCTGGTTCTCGCCGTGATCTCCGGCCCCACCGAGCCCGTGTAGCTAGTTCTCCACGTGGCCGAGGTCTAGCGCCTCGGTCAGCGTCTTGAGAAGGCAGTAGAGGCTCGCCCGCACCGTCTCGTCATACTCTCCGGGCACGGCGCCGCCCGCATAGAAGGTCTCGAGGATATAGGCAGCCAGGCTCGCGTGCTCGGCCTGGCCGAGCGCCTCCAGCACCTCGACGGGCGGGGCGCCCTCCCACTGGCTGAGCCAGGCCTGCGTCTCGGCATAGGCCTCGAGGAGGCGCGGCTCGGCGAGCTCGGGAAACGGCCGGCCAAAGCTCGCCTCGAGGACCTTGAAGAGGAGAAAGGCCAGGCCAAGGGCGGCTTTCTGCACGGTGGGATCGAACTGGCGTGTCATCGACTGCGAGAAGGCGGCGGCGTGGGGCTGCAGATCGAGAAAGCCCTGCGCCTCACTGGCCACCCGCGCCGGCGCATACGCCGTAAGTTCGCGCCAGACTTCGTCTACAAGCGTCTTGTCGATGGCTCGCATCGCGAAATTCTCTTGCGGCCCTATGGGCTCTCCGGTAAGGTGAACAGCCGGGATTCTAGCATGCGTGAGCGCGCCGTCCGAGCGCTCCCTGACGCACAGACCGTCGAGTTATCGGGAGAAACCGAAGGGAAGAGACGATGACCACAGAGCACTTCTGGCTATCGGTGGGATTTCTCGGCCAGGCCTTCTTCTCGAGCCGCTTCCTCGTGCAATGGATCGCCTCGGAGCGCAAGAAGGAGAGCGTGGTCCCCGTCTCCTTCTGGTTCTTCTCGATCGGCGGT
Organism: Candidatus Methylomirabilota bacterium; assembly: GCA_036002485.1. NCBI lineage: Bacteria > Methylomirabilota (SeqCode) > Candidatus Methylomirabilota bacterium. Next base: position 30,697 of record DASYTI010000014.1, read on the forward strand.
GGGACGACCCTGCTCATCTATGCCATTTATCGCCAGGACCCCGTGTTCATCCTGGGTCAGGGCGCCGGGCTCGTCATTTATCTACGCAATCTATACCTTATCCGGCGCAAGCAGCGCCGCCTCGCCGGGGCAGGCGCCTGAGCGCGCCCGGCGAGAGGAGAACTCACATGGAATCGAGCAAAACGGAACCGATCAAGTGGTCGGCAGCTCAGGCCTCACGGGAGATCCTGATGATCCCGGGGCCGACCGAGCTGCCCTTCCCGGTCATCCAGGCCATGAATCAGCCGCCCATGATCCAGTACGACCAGAACTTCGACGTCAACGTGCTGGAGCCGATCAACCTGGCCCTCAAGAAGGTCTTCCAGACCGAGCGCGGTGAGGTCATCACCATGCCCGGCTCGGGCAAGACCGCCCTGGAGTCGAGCGCGCTCTCCCTCGTCGAACCCGGCGATCGGGTCATGGTGATCGTCACCGGACGGTTCGGCATGCTCATGCAGGAGGTGATGACGAGGGTCGGCGCCGAGGTGACGGAGTTCAGCGTCGAGTGGGGGAAGCCCATCGACCTCGTCAAGCTCAGCAAGGAGATCGAGCGGGTCAAGCCCAAGATGGTCACCCTGGTCCACAACGAGACCTCCACGGGCACGACCTACCCGGCCGCGGAGATCGGCAAGATCGTCAAAGGCCACGACGCGCTCTTCCTGCTCGACACCGTGTCCTCACTCGCCGGCATCGACGTGCGCACGGACGAGTGGGGCGCGGATCTCAACATGACGGGCTCTCAGAAGTGTCTGGCCGCCCCCATCGGCATGGCCATCGTGGGCGTCACCCCGCCCGCCTGGGATGCCATGGAGCGCCGCAAGCACAAGGCCTCTTCCTGGGTGTACGACCTGCTGCGCTGGCGCGATGCGTGGATCCCGACCTCGCGCGGCGGCCGAGTGCCCGACGGGGCCCCGCGCAGCCAGCCGATCTCCATGCCCACCCACCTGACGCACGCGCTCGGGGTGGCGGTGCGGCTCGTGCTCGAGGAAGGTCTTCAGCAGCGCTTCCGCCGCCATGCCGTGGCGGGGCGCGCCTTCCGCGCCGGCATCGATGCCATGCGCCTGCAGATGTTCCCGGACAGCTCGATCCTGTCCGACACCGTCTCCTGTGTGAAGACTCCGCCCGGCATCGAGCCCGCGGCCGTGGTGAAGCACATGCGCCAGACCTTCGGCATCCTCATCGGCACCGGCCTCGACCAGACGCGCACGACGACGCTGCGGATCGGGCACATGGGCATCACCGCGAGCCCCCTCTACATCTTGCCGACCCTCTCGGCCATCGAGATGACCCTCCGCGAGCTCGGCTACAAGTGTGAAGCGGGGGCGGGGGTAGCCGCCGCCCAGGCCATCTTTGCGGGTGCCACGGCGTGATCGTCGTCCCTGACGACTTCCCCTCGGTCTTCGAGGGCAGCGTCGCGCACGATCGCCTGAAGAAGTCTGGCGACGTCGCGGTGTTCACCGAGCGCGGGGCCGACAATGAGCAGGAGCTGGTCCGTCGCATTGGCCGGGCGGAGGTCGCCATCAATATCCGCGCGCATGCCCGCTTCACCGACGGCGTCTTCGCGGCCTGTCCGGCTCTCAAGCTCGTGTCCGTCTGGGGCACGGGCACGGACAACATCGACCTCAACGCCGCGGGCATGCGTGGCGTCACCGTCTGCAATACGCCGGGCGTGAACGCCTTCGCGGTGGCGGAGCACGCCTTGACCCTGATGCTCGCGGTGGGACGCAAGATCACCACGCTGGACGCCGAGATGCGCAAGAACAAGTGGCCGCGTGAGCTGCTGACCCAGCTTCACGGCAAGACCCTCGGCGTCTTTGGCATGGGCACCATCGGCGCTCGCGTGGCCGCCCTCGGCAAAGCGATCGGCATGGAGGTGCTCGCCTGGTCGGCTCAGGGCGATCAGGGACGGATCCGCGCCGCCGGGGCGACCCCGGCCTCCAAGGAGGACATCCTGGCCCGGGCGGACGTGGTGAGCCTGCACATCCGGCTGAGCCCGGAGACCCGGGGCTTCCTTGGCCGGAAGGAGCTCGCCACGATGAAGCCCACGGCCATCCTGGTCAACACGGGCCGCGGCGCCCTTGTCGATCGCGAGGCCCTCCTGGGCGCGCTCAAAGAGCGGAAGATCATGGGCGCGGGGCTCGATGTCTTCCACCAGGAGCCGCTGGCCGCGGACGATCCCATCCTGTCGCTGCCCAACGTCATCGTCTCGCCGCACAATGCCGGGCAGACCGCCGAGGTCATCCGCGACGGCCTCCTGCGCGCCGTCGAGAACGTGGAGCACTTTCTCGCCGGCAAGCCCAAGGACCTGGTCGTCTCTCCGGCACGATAGACGGCCCAGGGACGAGGGAGACGGTATGAGGCGTTCGCTCGCGCTCGCTCTCCTCGCGGCCATCGCCCTCTCCATCGTGGGGGCGCCCTCGCCCGCTTCCTCGCAATCATCGGGACGTGTCTATCTCGTGCCCCTCGGCCCCGGCGTGCCCGTGCCCCTGCGCGAGCTGGCCGACCACTACCGGAAGACGTACAAGCTCAACGTCATCGTGCTGCCCGAGCTGGTCCTCGGAGATCCGCGCGTGCAGGACACCACGCGCTTCCAGCTCGTCGCCGACGAGCTCCTGGGCTACATGGTCCGCAAGAACCCCAAGCCCTCGAGCGAGCCGGGGGCGGCCGTCATCGGGGTCACCGCGCAGGACATGTATATCCGCGGGTTGACGTGGGACTGGGCCTTCGGTTATCGCGAGGGCGATCGCTTCGCGGTGGTCTCGACGGCGCGCATGGATCCCACGTGGTTCGCCGAGCCGGCGAATCCTGCGCTCCTCCGCACGCGGCTGCGCAAGGCGGTGACGCGGATGATCGGCTTCCAGCACTACGGCTATCGCGAGAGCACGAACCGGCGAAGCGTGCTCTTCGGTCTCGTCCGCGGCCTCGACGATCTCGACCGCCTGGCCGAGGACTTCTAGCCCAATCACATGGATAACCCACAGGAAGCCCGAAGTGGCTGAAGCGAAGTCGTGGCGGACGCCCGGTTCATCGTTGCCTGCTGATTGAATTCTCCAGGTTGCGCCAATGCTCCGGAAGGATCGCCTGAACATCCTTGATGCCACACTGCGCCGCCATCCACTGCTCGGCGTAGAGGCCGTCCTTGTAAGTCGATTCTTCGGATTCGTAGACCGTCACCTGGCCTCGAAGCGCGGTCACCAGCGGCGTCAGGGCGATGCGATCGAGCAGCATGCCCGGGGCGCCGGCCATCACGAGCGTGGTAGCCGTGACGCGCGGGGCGAATGCGCGCAGGTCGTAGTACGCGAGGGTCTCGCGCACGGCCTCGGCGCGCGTCGGGAATGTCCTGATGTAGTCGTTGATCTCTTCCAGAGGATACGCGTGAGTCTTCGGCGCGAGCTCCGCCGTGTGGTAGAAGAGCGCGGGCGCCGTCACCACATGCGTGGCTCCTTTCGTCAGTGCCGCCGTGATGAGGGCCAGGTCGTTGCCCACCACGACTACCCGCGCGGCGTCCAGCTCGCCTCGTGTGAGCAGAAATTGTAAGCCCCTGACGCTGTCGGCCACGACGTCCCGGAAGACATACGACGCGAAGTTATCGATGCGCTGGGTGAGCAGACCGGGAAACATCGCCGCATAGGGTGTGTCGCTGTTGCGTTGCCCGCGTCCAGCGAGTGAAAAAGTGATGTAGCGGCTCCGCTGCAGATTCGCCGTCCCCTGCGGAATGATCTCGAGGACGCTCTGATACTTGGGCGAATAGTAGATCGCCGGGAACGGCCCGGCGCCGGTCGGGATGCTCAGGTAACCGAACAGACGATAGGGGCCGACGCTCGTGAGCCGTACGCCATACAGCGTGGCAAACGGCGTGCTCCGGAGTGGAAGTACGTCGATCTCGGGACGCGCAGGAACGCCCTCCAGAACCTCGAACGTCTCCTGCCAGTACTCGTGAAATCCCGCGCGTGTCTGATCCATCACCCGCTCACCTCTCGCCCCAGAAGATGGTGCGCGAAGAACCGGTCGACGACGGCGCTGTGCTTCGCGCGTCCCGCATCGTGGCCATGGCCGTCGTAGAGATACAGGTGCTTGTCCTTGGCACCGATCCGCTCGAACAGCACATGGCCGGTCTCCGGCGGACAGACATTGTCTTGCCGCCCGATGTTCACGATGATCGGGCAGGAGATCTTGTCGGCGAAGTTGATTCCGTCGAAGTAGGCGACGGTGTCCTCCACCTCGGCGCGGCTCTCGGGGTGAAGGCGCAGGTAGTCGTTGATCTCCTCGTAGGGATAGGTGTGCGTCAGCTCGATCGCGTCGACGAAGCCACAGAGGTACGGAGCACCGGCGGCCGCTGCGCGCACCTCCGACCGCATCGCGGCCGTCGTGATCGTCAGGCCGCCGCCCTGACTGCTGCCCGTCACCCCGAGGCGCGTCGAATCGACCTCCGGGAGCGTCAGCAAGAAGTCGATGCCCCGCCAGGTGTCGACGTAGAAACCACGGTACGCGTAGGTATTCCGGTCGACGATGTTGTGGGTCAGCAGATTCGGATACCCGGGATTGAACTGGCTGTTGCTGCGGAGCTTGCCGCGCGGCGCGACCGACAGTGCGATGTAGCCTTTCCGCGCCCATTCCTTGGGAATCGGCGGGTCCATCTGATAGCCCGGCAGGAGCATGATCGCGGGCGTTCGCTCCGCCCGCCGCACCGGACGGCAATACCAGGCAGCCACGCGAACATGCTCGATACTCGTGTAGAAGACCTGAAACACTTCGACGTCTTCCGAGGTCCGGAGCGGGTCGGGCACGACCTCGGCCTCGAGTGGAATCCCCGACGCCTGCCGCAGCACATCGTCCCAGAACGCGTCGAAGTCATCCGGCTTGCGCACCTTGGACGGGTAATCAGCCGATACAGGTTTCGGCACGGCTTCTCCTCCCCCCCACGCCATCTCGGACGAGGCTTGCCTACGGCAGCAGATCAGGCGCGACCGACCGGCAGATCTTCCGGCTTCGCGCCTTTCAGCCGCGCGCCATCTCCTTCAGCGCGGCCAGGATGGCCCCCTTCGGCTGCGCCAGCTCTTCGAGGATCGAGAAGTGGTCGTGCGCCGGCACGGGAAGATAGCGACCGCGCAGGCGGTGCCCTTGCCACGCAGCCGCGAACTCCTCCGACTGGCACACCAGCTCGGGAAGCTCACCGAGACCGACCGTGATCACGAGCGGCGCCGCGTCGGCGGGCAGATGGCGCATCGGGCTGTTGCGCTCCGTCTCCGCGAGGTCGAGGCCGAGCTTCTCGTTCAAGTAGCTCAGACGGATCGGCTCGAGGTCGTAGAGCCCGCTGATGGCGACACCGCCTGCGAGCCGCGGCTCCGTCATCGCCATCGCAGTGAGGTGACCGCCCGCCGAGTGCCCTGACGCATAGACGCGGGCAGGATCGCCGCCGATCTCCTTCGCGTGGTCGATCACCCACGCGAGGGCGCGCCGGATCTCGGCGACGATCTGGTCCAGGCGCGCAGCCGGCGCCAGCGTGTACTCGATCAGCGCGAGGTTGAATCCGGCGGCCAGGAGCCCTTCCCCGAGGAAGGCATAGGGCTCCTTGTCGTTCATCTGCCAGTACCCGCCATGGATGTAGACGAGCGTCGGCGCCGCCGGCGTTCCGCACGGGAACGCGTCGAGGCGGTGGCGCGGTCCATCGGCGTAGCGAAGATCGAGGCGCGCGGAGGGCGCCTTGCGAATCACCTCGCTGCGTGTCGTCCACCCTGCCACGTACTGATCCCGCTTGGCCTGGCCGACGGCGGCGGTGTTGTTGTACGCGGCATCGAGGGCCCTACGATCCATCCCGCGGTAGAGCATGAGGACTCCTCTCACGCGACCGGCGTGAGCCCGGTCTTCGCGTACCCATCGTTGCCAGTTCGGCGCCGAGGGCGCGTCCGGAGCCGTGGGTGAATCACGGAGACAGAGCGAACGGCACCGCACCGCCGCACAGCCGGCGCGGCCTCAGACGCGTCGGCGATTGTCGTCGGGAAACGCATATTCCATGTGGCGCGCCGTCGCCCGGCCGACGGCGTCGCCGAAATAGCGGGCGACTACACGCAGCGCCATGTCGATGCCGGCCGAGATCCCGGCCGACGTCAACACATGGCCGTCCTCCACGACATGAAGCTTGTCTTCCACGGTAACAGCGGGAAAGGACTGGCGCATCCGGTCGAGGGAGCGCCAGTGGGTGGTCGCTCGCCGACCGTCAAGCAGACCGGCCTGTCCGAGCAGCATGGATCCCGTGCAGACCGATGTGAGCGTCTCGACCTCCTTCGCGCGCTCCGAGATCCACCTGAGCAGGCGCTGGTTGCTGATCTCCTTGCGCGTTCCCCAGCCGCCGGGCACGACGAGGATGTCGAGGGGCGGACAGGTCTCGAGCGTGACGTGGGGAATGACCCGCAGCCCTCCGGTTGCCACGACCGGCTCGGCGCTCTGGGCGACCAGAAGGACCTCGAAGGGCGAGGACTCCTCGCCGCGCCGATCCTCGTTGAGGCGGGTCACCGAGAACACTTCGTAAGGTCCGCAGAAGTCCAGTACCTCGACGGCGGGAAAGATCAGGATTCCGACGCGCTTGTCTGTCATCTCCGCTCCCGTTCGGCAAGCTTAGGCAATTCGGAAACGATGAGCGCGACAAGAAGTAGCGCTCAGCCATTTCTGAGATGTCGAGTGAGGAGAGAAGGGGTTGCTGGCTCCGATGCCGAGGTTTTGAACGTTCAACGTCTGGAACTTGCCGTAGTCGACCTTGCTGGCCGAAAGACAGCCGCCAGCCCTGTCCTTCCCAGTCGCCTCACGACCCTGGCCATCACTCGCTCCCCATTCGTCGCCGGACCGCGCACTCCTCGCACCGCCGGCGGACTCCGCTACGCGCGGTGCGGACAGTGGGTCGACGGTAGCGCTCACGACCCAGCCGGTCAAGAGGGCGTTTCCATGCCGCGACGACGGTCAGTTGTGACGACCCTCGCAGGAGGGAAGAGACAGGTTAGCCCCAAGGAGGCGCCTGCTGAATTTTCGGCGGGCTCTGGACGAAGGCGAGCGCGAGGTGGATGATGGTTCCTCCGGCGCGCCGATGGCAGGCCCCGAGGAGAGCAGTGCGGCACATCACAGGAGGTGCGGCATGGCGAAAGTGCTGAAGTGTGGCGATCTGATGCCCGGATGCAACTTCGTCGTGGAGGGCAAGGATGTGGCGGAAGTCATGGCCAAGGGCGCCGAACACGCCAAGACGGCGCATGGCATGGCGAGCATTCCGCCGGACGTCGCGGCCAAGGTCCAGGCCGCCATCAAAGACAAATAAGCCCCCACCCCTCACCCTGCCCTCTCCCCTCCGATGGAGGGGAGAGGGATAGGGAACGACCGTCGTAACTACAGAACGGAGCGTATCGCAGCGGTGATGTCGTCTCGCGAGGGAATGGTCGCCAGCTCGAGCTTGTCGTTGTAGGGCATGGGCACGTTGCGCGCGCCGAGGCGCACGATGGGCGCGTCGAGGAGGTCGAGCCCCTTCTCGCTGACGAGGGCCGCGATCTCCGCGCCGAAGCCTCCCCGCTTGACCGCTTCGTGCACGATGACGAGCCGGTTCGTCTTGGCCACCGACGAGAGAATGGCCTCCTCGTCGAGGGGGACCAGGGTGCGCGGATCCACCACCTCCACGGAAATGCCCTCCTGCTCGAGATCGCCCGCGACCTGGAGCGCCCGCTGGACCATCATCTGGGTTGCCACCACTGTCACGTCGGTGCCCACGCGCTTGATGTCCGCCTTGCCGATGGGAATGACGTAGTCGCCTTCCGGCACCTCGCCCTTGGTGGGATAGAGCATCTTGTGCTCGAGGAAGATGACGGGATTGTCATCGCGGATGGCCGCGGCCAGGAGCCCCTTGGCGTCGTACGGCGTGGAGGGGGCCATGACCACGAGGCCGGGCACGTGAGCGAACCAGGCCTCCAGGCTCTGCGAATGCTGGGCGGCCAGGCGAATGCCCCCACCCTGAGGGCCGCGAATGACGAGGGGCACCGTGGGCCGCCCGCCCAGCATGTAACGGATCTTCGCTGCCTGGTTGACGATCTGATCCATGGTCATGGCCACGAAGTCCCAGATCTGGAGCTCCACGATGGGCCGCATGCCCGCCACCGCCGACCCCACCCCCATACCGACGAAGGAAGGCTCCGAGATCGGCGTGTCTCGCACCCGGTCCTCGCCGAACTTGTCGCGAAGTCCCTTGGAGACTTGGAAGATGCCGCCGATCAGGCCCACGTCCTCGCCCATGAGAAAGACCCGCTCGTCGCGAGCCATCTCCTGGTGCAGCGCCGTGTTGAGGGCCTCGGCGAAGGTCATCTCGCGGCCGGCCCGACTCGCGGGCTCCGTCACGCGCGCATGGGGCGCGTAGACCGCGGCCTCCATGATCTCCACCGTCGGCTCGGGGCTCTCGATCCCGTACGCCACCGCCGCGTCGAGCTCGCCTTCCACGCGCTGTCTGAGCTCCTTGAGCCGGAGCTCGCCCACCCCCATATCGGTCAGGCGCCGCTCGACGCGGGCGACCGGGTCCTTCTCCATCCACTCGAGCTCTTCTTGCTTGGTGCGGTAGTCGGGAAGGTTGGCGCGCATGCTGTGGCCGCCCCAGCGATAGGTCACCGCCTCCACGCAGCTCGGGCCCTCGCCGCGCCGCGCCCGCGCCACCGCCTCGCCCACGGCCTCGTACACGGCGAGCAGATCGTTGCCGTCCACGCGAGCGGCCGGGATGCCGTAGGCGCGCGCGCGCACGCACACCCCTTCGCCCGCCGTGGTGCGCGACTGATCGGTGGAGAGCGCGTATTTGTTGTTCTCGCACACGAAGATGAAGGGCAGCTTCCAGACCGCGGCCAGGTTCATGGTCTCGTGGACCACGCCCTGGTTGGCGCCGCCGTCGCCAAAGAAGGAGATGACGACGCGGTCCTCCTTCCGCAGCTTGTTGGCGAGGGCGGCCCCGGCCCCGATGGGCACGCCTGCGGCCACGACGCCATTGGCGCCCAGGATATTGAGATCGAGAGCCGCGATGTGCATGGAGCCGCCGAGGCCGCGGCAATAGCCTGCCTCCCGGCCCATGAGCTCGGCCATCATGAGGTCGAGCTTGGCCCCCTTGGCGATGCAGTGGCCGTGCCCCCGGTGATTGCTGATGACGGAGTCGGCGTTCGTCAGGTGGGCGCAGGCGCCCGCAGCCACCGCCTCCTGCCCGACATAGCTATGGGCGGTGCCCTTGACGTGGCCGGCATTGAAGAGCTCCACCGTCTTCTCGTCGAAGCGGCGGATGCGGACCATGACTTGATACAGGCTTTCGAGCGACTCGACGTTGAGCGGCATGATCGATCTCCCGTGGTGGCCGGGCCAGCGCCCGAAGCCTCAGATCTGAAGCGACTCCCGCAGCGCCTCGGCAGGGTGCTTGGCCCTGCGGCCGGCCAGATGCTCGATCTGCTGGCGGCAGGAGATGCCGGGGGCGATGACTTCGGTGCCCGGCGGAGCTGATGTCACGGCCGGCGCGAGACGCCGGCCACCGAGGGCGACCGAGATGTCGTAGTGTTCCTTCTCGAAGCCGAACGAGCCCGCCATGCCGCAGCAACCGGAATCCACCTCGCTGACTTCGTAGCCCGCCCACTTGAGGGCGGCCACCGTGGGCGCCGTGCCGACCAGGGCCTTCTGATGGCAGTGACCGTGGAGGAGCGCCGATCGCGTTCCCGCCTTGAAGGCGAGGGTCAGGCCTCGCGCCCGCTCGCGCAGGAGGAATTCCTCGAGGAGAAAGCTCGACCGCGCCACCTGCCGGGCCTCCTCGCTGCGCACCAGCTCCACCCATTCGTCGCGCAGGGTGAGCAGACACGAGGGCTCGAGCCCCACGATGGCCACCCCGCGGGCGACCCAGGGCGCGAGGCGCTCGATATTGAAGCGCGCGTGCTCGCGGGCCTCCTCCAGCATTCCCTTGGAGATGAGCGGCCGGCCGCAACATTTCCGGTCGACGAGCTCGACGCGGTATCCGGCCGTCTCCAGCAGCTCGACGGCGGCGCGGCCGATGCCCGGGGCATTGTAGGTGACGAAGGTGTCATGGAAGAGGACGACGGGGCCGCGCGGGGCGGAGACGGGCGGCCGGCGGCGGTCGAACCAGTCCGTGAAGGTCTCGCGCGCGAAGGCTGGCAGCGGGCGGCGGCGGTCGATGCCCGCGAGCTTTTCCATGAGCCAGCGATTCGGGGCCGAGGCGACGATCCAGTTCGAGAAGGGGGCGAGCCGCGAGCCCCACCACGAGAGCCGGCCGATGTGGCCGAAGAGCCGATTGCGGAGGGGCACCCCGTTGGCCTTGTAGTAGTGGTGGAGGAACTCGTACTTCATCTTGGCCATGTCCACGTTGGACGGGCACTCGGCCTTGCAGCCCTTGCACTCGAGGCAGAGATCCATCACTTCGTAGAGGCGCCGGCCCGTGAAGTCGGCGGCGGGCACCTGGCCCGAGAGCACGGCGCGGAGGGCATTGGCCCGCCCGCGCGTCGAGTGCTCTTCGTCCTTGGTGGCCATGTAGGAGGGGCACATGGTGCCCTCGAGCTTCTTGCGGCATACGCCGACGCCATTGCACATCTCCACCGCCGCCGCGAACCCGCCCTGGGCGGAGAAGTCGAGCATGGTCGCGGGCTCCCAGGTCTTGTACTCGGGGCCGTAGCGCAGATGGTCGGTGACGGAGGGGCTGGCCACGATGTTGCCCGGGTTCATCAGGTTCTTGGGATCGAAGGCGCCCTTGAGCTCTCGGAAAGCCTGCATGATGACCGGGCCGAAGACGCGCTCGAGGAAGGGGCTGCGGGCGCGCCCGTCGCCGTGCTCGCTGGAGATCGCCCCCTCGTACTCGAGCACCAGGTCGAAGATCTCCGCGGCCATGCCTCGCACCTGCTCGAGGCCGCGGGCCGTCTTGAGATTGATGAGGGGTCGGATATGCAGGCATCCCACCGAGCAGTGGCCGTAGTACGCGCCCTCGGCGCCGTGCTTGGCCATGATGTCGCGGAAGCGGGGAACGAAGACGGGCAGGTGCTTCGGATCCACCGCGGTGTCCTCGATGAAGGCGATGGGCTTGGCCTCGCCTTTGGTGCCGAGCAAGAGACCGAGCCCGGCCTTGCGGAGCTTCCAGATCGACTGCTGCTCGGCCGGATCGAGGGCGATGTGCGCCGCGTAGCCGAAGCGCCCGGCCGCGCGCCGCACCTCGAGCGACTCGACCTTGTTCTTGACCTCGGCCGCGGTGTCGCCCGCGTACTCGACGATCAAGATGGCCGCGGGATCGCCCTGGACAAAGCCCATGCGCTGCGACTGCTCGATATTGCCGCGCGCCAGGTCGAGGATCATCTTGTCCGTGAGCTCCACGGCGTAGGGGCCGGTCTCGAGAATGGCCTGCGAGGACTCCAGCGCCTCCTGCATATCGTGGTAGTGGATGACGTCGACGGCCGTCGCCTTGGGCCGCTGCACCAGGCGCATCTTGGCCTCGAGGATGGTGAGCAGGGTGCCTTCCGAGCCCACGATGACGCGGGCCATGTTCAGCGGCCGGTCCTTGACGAGCTCGTCGAGGTTGTAGCCGCAGACGCGTCGCCAGTGCTTGGGGTAGCGCGCGCGGATCTCCCCGGCGTACTGGTCGCGCAGCCGCGCCACCTCGCGGTAGATCTGCCCTTCGAGACCCGAAGCCCGCAGCTTGGTGCGGAACCCCTCGGGCGTCACCTCGCCGAAGACGACCCGGCTGCCGTCCGCCAGGAGCGCCGTCAGCTCGATCACGTGCTCCACCGTGAGCCCGTAGGCGATCGAGTGCGAGCCGCCCGAATTGTTGCCGAGCATGCCGCCGATGGTGGCGCGGTTGGAGGTCGAGGTGTCGGGACCGAAGAGGAGGCCCAGGGGGCGGACGTGGTGGTTGAGCTCGTCCTGCACGAGGCCGGGCTGCACCCGTGCCCACATTTCTTCCTGATTGACCTCGAGCACATTGCTCATGAAGCGCGAGAAGTCCATGACCACGGCGCGATTGACGGTCTGGCCGGTCAGCGAGGTGCCGCCGCCCCGCGGAAGCACGGCGACATTGCCGCGGTTGGCGATCTCGAGCACGGCCTGCACATCGCCGGCGTGGCGCGGCACGACGACGCCGATCGGTTCCATCTGGTACATCGAGGCATCGGTGGAGTAGAGCAGCCGGGAGTAGGTGTCGAAGCGAACATCGCCCTCGACGGCGCGCCGCAGCTCTTGCTCGAGGTCCGTCATGGCCGCGATTATGGCATGCCTCTTCGTAACCCGGCAATCCGTCGGGTCATTCCTGTCGCGGCGGGTTTTCGACCGCGCCCGCCCTCCCAATCGGTGTCGGGGTGGCTTACATTCCAGCCAGTCAGAGATTCTGGTGTCGCCGTAGACGGTGAGAAGAACAGGACTTCGGGAAGTGGCGGCTGCCTTGCATCGTGGCCTCAACTCGACCATGACGTACGGGCATCGGAACACCGCTCCTGTCCACCCGCTGACGGCATCAGCGCCATGGCTCATGCCCTCAAGGCAAAAAGCCGGGCAACCGCAGGGCGACTATACTATGCGTCGTGAGCTTTCTCGTCGCGTTGGCCCTCGCCCTGCTGATGGTCCACGTGCCGCCCGTGGCCGCCGCCCCCGCGGCGCCCGCGATCCGGGTGCGCCTCCTCGACGGCGGCGAGACCTTCGACTCGCGCCTCCTCATCGGCAAGAAGGTGCTGGTCGTACGCTTCCAGGCCTCGTGGTGCAAAACGTGTGCGGTCCAGGCGGCCGGGGTCCAGCGCGTCTACGAGCGCTACCAGGCCCGCGACGTCGAGGTGCTGGCCCTGCACGTGAAAGACACGGAGCGGGACGCTCGGCGCTTCCTTCGCTCCCACAAAACCACGTATCCTACCGCCCTCGATCCCGACGTACGCATCGCCGATCGCTTCGGCTTCACGCGGGCGCCCTTTACCGTGGTGATCAGCAAGCGCGGCGAGATCGTCGCGCGCCTGGATGCCGCGACGGACGAGGCGCGCCTGGCCACGGCAATCGACACCGCGCTCAAGCCGCCGCCAAGGAAAGGGCTGCCCCGGGCTTCCTGACCGCGCCCTTGACGTGCCGCGCGTTGAGGCTTAGCCTCTCTGCCACGCGGACCATCCCGACCTGCCAGAGGCCACTGTGACAGAAGCTCTGAGGCAGCCAGCCACGCGACTTGCCAGCGCAGTCCTCGGGGTCGCCCTCTTCGCGGCGAGCTTCGCCGTATTCCGCCTGGTCGATAGTCCGCCCGAAGGGGCGTGGGCCCTCACGCTGGAAGTGGCGGGCTGGCTCGGCATGTTCCTCGCCGCCCGGATCATGACGGGCGGCTGGCTCGCCCCGAGCCTGGTCGTCTCGGCCTGGCTGCTCCTTTTCGTGGGCAACGAGATGGGCGCGCGGTTGCTCCGGCGTGGGCATGACCGCGGGCTCCAGCTGGGCTTCAACTACGTGATGGCCCTCATCACCCTGGAAACAGGCGCCTGGCTGGTCGTCGCCGTCATGATGCTCGACGGCGCCGCCAAGCTCTGGCGCGAGGACTCGAAGCGGGCGCGCGTCCCCGTAGTCGACGACTAGCCCGAACTATTCACGAGGCAGGCTCTCTCGTCGTCCGGCCCTCTCACCCTGACCTAAACTCCTCGCCGCGCTGCTCTCTTCATTCAGATCCCTCTCCCCCATTGGGGGAGAGGGCAGGGTGAGGGGGTCAGGTGTTCGCGCATAATCCAGGCTAAGGTTTGAGCATGACCTTGATGGCCTGGTCTTCCTTGCGATCGAAGATCGCGTAACCGCGCGGGGCGTCGTCGAGGGGGATCGTGTGGGTGATGATCCGGGTGGGCGCGAGCCGGCCCGCCTGGATCAGTCCCAGCAAGGGCACGATGTAGTTCCGCGCATTGCAGATGCCCATCTTGAGCGTCAGGTCCTTGAAAAACGCCTCGCGCACGGGAAACCCGATGGACGGCTCGACATAGACGCCCACCGACGAGACCGTGCCGCCGGGCCTGACCGCCTGGATGGACTGGGCGAAAGGTGTCTCGTGCCCCACGCACTCCAGCACGGCGTCCGGTCCGCGGCCGGCCGTCAACGCCCGGAGCTGCTCGGCGGGATGGCCTCGGTCCAGGTTGACGGGGATGCCGCCGAGCTCCTCGGCGAGCTTGAGCCGATAGCCTACCCGATCCACCACGAAGATCTTCGCGGGGCCGAAGAGGTGGGCCGACTGTAGCGCCAGCAACCCTACCGGCCCGGCGCCGAAGATGGCCACGCTATCGCCCGGACGGATCCCCGCGTTCTCGGCGCAGCAATACCCGGTGGAAAGGATATCGCCCAGGAAGAACACCTCTTCGTCCGCCATGCCCGGCGGCACCGTCTCGCACATGTGATCGGCGAAAGGCACGCGGATCCTCTCGGCCTGCCCGCCCGGATACTGCTTGCCGAAGCGGCCGCCGAAGACGGCCCGTCCCGTGGCCGCGCACTGGGTGGGCAGCCGCATGCGGCACCACTCGCATTGCCCGCAGGAGATCGAGAAAGGGGCGACGACCCGGTCGCCCTTCTTCACGCGAGCGACGGCGGGGCCGACTTCCTCCACCACTCCCATGAACTCGTGGCCCATCACGGAGCCGGGTTCGACGAGCGGCGGGGCGCCGGGGGTGGCCCCGCGGCCATGGTACTGATGCAGATCGGAGCCGCAGATCGCGCTCGTGGTGATGCGGACGACGACGTCCGTGGGATCCACGATCCTGGGGTCCGCCACAGACTCTACCCGCACATCCCCGACTCCGTGCAGCGTGATGGCTTTCATGGCGCGCCTGCCCTCCGTCGCATGATTTCGTAGTGGACGAGCGCGGCCCCGCCGCGCACGGTGGATCTCTTGCTCTGGGGCACGATCTCGATGCGCGTCGACTCGAGGGCCCGCCCGAAGGCGTACCGCTCGAGCTGCGCGCGGATCCGGTGCGCGAGCGGCTTGAGCGACTCGGCGACCCCACCCGTCACGATCAGACGCTCGGGGTTGAGGCCATTGACGATCACCGCGAGGCCAGCGCCGAGCGCGCGGCACACCTCGCCCACGATCTCCTGGCACGTGGGATCGCCCTCGCCGGCCATGCGGAAGACATCGGCGGCCGAGACGTCGCGCTTGAGGCGCTCCGTGCCCATGAGCCCGATGTCCGTGCCCGACACATAGGCCTTGAGGCAGCCCTGACCCCCGCAGATGCACGCCCGCCCATCGAAGTTGATCGGCACGTGGCCGAGCTCGCCGCCGAAGCCGCCCTGGCCGCGCAGCAGCCGCCCGTCCTGGACGATGCCCCCGCCCACCCCCGTGCCGATGGCGAGCACGACGAGAGAGCGCGCACCCTGCCCGGCCCCGAACTTCCACTCGCCGAGCGCGAGCACGTTGACGTCATTGTCGACGTAGACGGGGAGGCCCAGCTGGCCGGTCACGGTGGCGGCGAGCGGAGCCCCCGCGAGCTCGGGCACGTAGTGGATGTCCTGCCCGATGACGCCGCGCTCGGCATCCACCGTGCCGGGCACGCCGATGCCGATGCCCTCGACGATGACGCCGAGCGCGCGCGCCCCATGATAGGCGCGCTCGATGACGTCGAGGATGGTGCAGACCGCGGTGCCGGGTCCACGCTTGCGCGTCGGCTCCTGCGACTGCGCGAGCACTTCACCGTCGGCGGTGACGAGTCCGGCCGCGACGACGGAGCCGCCCAGATCCACCCCGATCACGGCCCGCCGCGCCATCAGAGGCTCCCGAAATGGGCGAGCCGGATGCCGTGACGCGCGATGGCCTCCCTCACCTCGGGGCCGGTGAGGCCGGCCATCTCCGTCTCCCGCTGCTTGCCGTAGCGGCTATAGGCGAGGTCCTCGTCGAAGTAGCCGGGATGGGTCATGAACTCCGACACACCGGCGGGGAGCGATGCCAGGTGCGCCAGGGTCCGCTCGCGGGACCAGTAGGGCTCGGGGCCCGACTCGCCCATGAAGTGATCGGGCGTCCGGAGGCCGCGTTCGCGCGCGGCCGCACGGACGAGATCATCCTGGCTCCGCACGGGCACCTTGAGGGCCCGAGCGAAATCCAGGACGAGGTCGAGGATGGGCGGGTGCCGGCCCACATGGTGGTGGGTATCGAGGTGTGTCGGGAACCGTCCCATGATGGCCCGAAAGGCATCGATCTGGGTGCCCAGCTCGATGCGCGCCTCGTCAGCCTTGGCGCGCGCGGAGGCCTCGCGCGCATCGCGGATGAACCTGCCCTCCGCGTCCACGAGCGACG
The DNA here is from genome assembly GCA_036002485.1 of Candidatus Methylomirabilota bacterium. Taxonomy (NCBI): domain Bacteria; phylum Methylomirabilota (SeqCode); species Candidatus Methylomirabilota bacterium. The sequence continues at coordinate 47,000 of DASYTI010000014.1, forward strand.
GCACGCGCTTCGCGCTGGCCACGGGGCCGCCGAGGGTCAGGTTCAGATGCACCCCCACCCCGAGATCCGAGGACAGGAGCTCCTCGACGAGGGCGGGCGGGATCTCGCGGTTGACGATGAGGGTCGTGCTGGTGACGATGCCGGTGCGATGCGCCTGGAGAATGCCGCGTGACACGCCCGCGGTGAGCCCGAAATCGTCGGCGTTGACGATGAGGACCTTGACCGGGGCGGGGGCCTGGCTCGCGGGCGCCGCCGTCATCGCGACTTCATCCCCTGCATCACGAGACGCTCCACGGAGGTCGGCATCTTGGCGACGGGCAGCGCGCCTTCCGTGTCGAGGCCGCGGATGTGCTCGAGACGCTCGTATCCGATGCGGGGAAACGCCTGCGGCTCGCGCGCGAGGATCGAGGGCTCGAGGCCGGCCGCCTCGAGTCGCGCGTACGCACCACGGGGTCCCAGGAATGCGAAGAGCGTGAAGACGAGCCGCCCGCCGGGCCGGAGGTGAGCCGGGGCGCCCGCGATGAGCCGATCGAGGATATCCCAGCCGTCCACGCCGCCATTGTCGGCGGCGGCCGCCGCATCGTCGCGTTCGCGCCCGGGCGGTGTCGGCATCTGGGGTGGGCTCGCGCAGATGAGATGGAAGCGCCGGCCGGCCACGGGCTCATAGCAGTCGCCCTGGAGCACCTCGACGCGATCGCCGACCCCGTTGCGCGCGGCATTGGCCCGCGCGCAGGCGACGGCCTCCGGCACCACGTCGGTGGCGACCACGCGGCATCCGGCCCGGGCGGCCAGGACGGCGGCCAGTCCCGTGCCGGCGCCGATCTCGAGCACGTCCTCCCCGTCCCGAAAGTGGAGATGACGGCAGAAGAGAAGGGAGCCGGCCTTGGGCGGCTGCACGCCGTCGGCCACGGCGAACTCGCAGCCGCGGTAGCGGAAGACAAGCTCGCCGTCTTCATCCAGCCCTCGCCTCACCGCTCTCCTCGCCTCCGGGACCAATCCAGCTCTCGCCTCGCGGCAGCCACAAGCCGCCGCTCAGCTCGAACAGCGGGCAGCGTTTCAGGCGACAATGTCGGCATACCCGGGCACCGGGCGATCAAGGCCGGTCGTTTGTCCACGAGGCCGTTGTGGACCTTTCGCACTTCCTCGTAGGCGGTGTCCGTCGGCTGAACCACGTGTCCGGTAAATCTCCGGCTGATCTCAGTCACCGCTGCTGATACGGATGACACCGTTTTCATGGGCTGCGAGCGCAACCAAGTCCTCCGACCAGGGACCGAACATCGTCGGAACGAGGTAGCGTTCATACAGCTCGTCAGCGTTGCCCTCCAGCTGCCCGCGCGTTTGCCGACTCACCCCGGCCTCCTCATC
>DASYTI010000015.1 GCA_036002485.1 Candidatus Methylomirabilota bacterium
ATGTTGCGCTGGATCTCGCTCGTCCCCGCCGAGATCGTGTACTGTCGCGCGGCGAGCACGCGGTTGAACCAGCGCGGCGCGTCGGGCACCGTCTCGGACGGCCGATTGACCAGCACGTGCATGCCGAGCAGCTCGCCGGCCGCGTCGGCGATCCGGACGCCCAGCTCGGAACCGGTGAGCTTGAGGATGGATCCCTCGGGCCCCGGCGGCTCGCCGCGGAGCTGGCGCGTCAGGTTCCGGAGCCGCGTGTACTTGAATACCTCGGCGTCGATGGCGAGCTGGGCCAGCCGCTGACGGATCCAGGGGTTCTCCCACGCGGGGCGCCCACCGATGGGCACCTGACGGGCCAGCTGCACGAGCCGCGCGATCTGCGCGGTGTAACCGCGCGAGCCCGCGGAATGACGCTCGTACATCAGCGTGGTCGTCGACACCTTCCAGCCCTGGTTGATCGGACCCAGCAGGTTCGCCTTGGGCACCTTCACGTCGGCGAAGAAGACCTCGTTGAAGTGATGATGCCCGGTCATGAGCACGAGCGGGCGCACGCTGATCCCGGGCGTGGCCATGGGCACGAGGAGGCAGCTGATGCCCTTGTGCTTGGGCGCCTGCGGGTCGGTGCGCACGAGCAGGATGATCCAGTGCGCGAACTGCGCGCCCGAGGTCCAGACCTTCTGGCCGTTGACGACGAAGTGGTCGCCGGCGTCGACAGCGCGTGTCTGGAGGGCGGCCAGGTCCGAGCCGGCGCCGGGCTCGGAGAAGCCCTGGCACCAGACCTCGTCGGCGTTCAGGATGGCGGGAAGGTGCCCGCGCCTCTGCTCATCGGTGCCCCAGTGGATGAGGGTGGGGCCGACCAGGTTCAGGGCCATGTTCCCCGGAAGCACGGGGGCGCGCGCGGCCGCGTACTCCTCGTCCCAGATGACGCGCTCAATGAGCCCGGCCCCTCGGCCTCCATATTCCTTCAGCCACGTGATGCCCACCCAGCCCGCCGCGTGCATGGTCTTCTGCCAGGCGCGCCGGCGCTCGAAAGTGTCGCGGTCGGAGGCGACCCGGTCGTCGGCGGGATCGTCCAGGCAGAGCTCGGACGGGAGATTGGTGGCGAGCCAGTCGCGGAATTCCTTGCGAAACGCCTCGTGCTCTTGCGCGTACTCGAAGTCCATGGCGCTCTGGGCGCTAGCATATACTTTCCGCGGCCGGCGCGCCGGAAAACCGCGGCGAGAATCGGCACACCGTGGACCCAGCTTGACACCGACTGGAGCGCGGAGCAGAGTCACGCCATCCGCACCTAGCCGGCGCTCGGAGAGGCGCATGCCACCGGAGTCGGTCCTCGAGATTCCTTCCATAGCCCCGACGGCCATGCCGATGGTCGGCGGGAACCCATGCGTCTCGCGTCCGGCAGGACAGCGGCAGGGAGGGCACGTCAATGAAGAAGCGCACAGGTAGGAGCAAGGCGAAGGCCAAGCCCCGGCCGTCCCCCGCGGCCAGGGCGCGCAAAGCGGCCAGCCCGGGCGCCACGGGGCTTCGTCCCATCAAGGGCGCCCGGCGCCACGAGATGGGAGGGGTCAAGATCGACTCGGTGGCCGCGGCCAATGGTCAGGTCAAGCGCGTCGTGTACCCGCCCGGATTCCGCTGGTCCACCCACATGAAGCCGCTCATCGGCACCGAGCTCTGCATGCACGGGCACGTGGGCTTTCTGACCTCGGGGCGCGTAGAGGGCAAGTATGGCGACGGCTGCGTCTTCGAGTTCGCGGCGCCGCAGGTGGTGGTGGTCGAGCCCGGCCACGACGCCTGGGTCGTGGGACGCGAGCCCGCCGTGCTCATCCAGTTCGATGCCGCGGCGGAAACGGCGCAGCGCTTCGGGCTGCCTGCCGAGCATCGCCACGCCGGGTAAGCACTGGGCCAAGTTGCGAGCCAGACCAACTCAGCCCTCGCCTCGGGCTGCGCCCTCAGCTCGAACTGCCACGCCCGAGGGAGCCCGCAATGCGAGGCGTACGTGGCCTTTCGAGCTGAAGGCGAAGCCCGAGGCGAGGGCTGAGTGGATCGTACGTTGAGCGTTGCGGGCGACCGAGAACGTGGTCCTTCGAGCTGAGCAGGGAAGCTGCGAGGCGAGAGCTGAGTAGAACTGGCGAAGCAAATTGGCCCAGTGCTCAGTTGATGCGGCGCTCGCGCCCTTTCCAGTAGGGCTCGCGCAGCTCGCGCTTGAGCAGCTTGCCCGAGGGGTTGCGCGGAAGCGACTCCGCGAAGTCCACGGAGGTCGGACACTTGTAGTGCGCGAGGCGCTGGCGCGCGAAGGCGATGATCTCCTCTGGCCGCACCTCCATGCTCGTTTTCGGGACGACGATGGCTTTGACCGTCTCGCCCCACCGGTCGTCCGGCACGCCGATGACTGCGACGTCGGCGATGGCCGGATGGTCGGACAGTGCGTTCTCGACCTCGGCCGGGTACACGTTCTCGCCGCCCGAGATGATCATGTCCTTCACCCGGTCGGTGAGGAAGAGATAGCCGTCCTCGTCGAGAAAGCCGGCGTCGCCCGTCCTGAGCCACCCGTCGGCGCCGAGCGTCCGGGCGGTCTCGTCCGGTTTGCCCCAGTAGCCCTTGAAGTTCTGCACCGACCGGGTCCAGATCTCTCCCACCACCCCTCGCGCGCACTCCGCTCCTCCCCCCGGCTCGACGATGCGCAGCTCCACCCAGGGGAAGGGCTTGCCTGCCGAGCGGAGCAGGCGCGCACGTGGCCCGTCAGGATCGTGATCGCTGGCGGGAAGCTGGGTGATGGCCCCCGTCGATTCCGTGAGCCCGTAGACCTGGATGAAGGGACAGCGGAGCGCTTTCATCGAGCGGACGAGCACCTCGTTCGTGATCGGCGAGGCGCCGTAGACGATAGATCGCAGTGCCGAGTAGTCCCGGTCGGCCGCGCCCGGGACCATGGTGAGGAACTGGAGCATGGCCGGCACGAAGAGCGCATTGGTGACCTGGTGTCGCTCCAGGGTGGCGAGAATTTCCGGCGGCACGAACTCGCGGACCAGGATCGAGTGGCAGCCCATGCCCATGCCGACGAGGGCCCAGCCCGAGCCGCCGATGTGAAAGAGCGGCATGCACACGAGATTCACGGAGGTCTCGTCGAAATGCCAGAACGGCCCGACCCGGGGCAGGAGCGTGCCGAGGCTTCCGTTGGTCAGCATGGCGCCCTTCGGCAAGCCCGTGGTGCCCGACGTGTAGAGCTGCATCGCCACGTCGTCCGGCGCGGAGGTCCGCTCCGGATCGTCGGCCGGATGGCGGGCCGTCCACGCCTCGTAGGATTCGTGGCGCCCGTGGGCGCTGATGACGATGATCTTCTCGACCGTCTTGAGGTTGCCTTCCATCTCCTCGAGATGGCCGAGGAAGTCGGGACCCACAAAGAGGAGCTTGGCCTCGGCGTCATTGATGACGTAGGCCATCTCGCCCGGAGTCAGCCGCCAGTTCACGGCCACGTTGACGACATTGGCCTTGCCGCCCCCGAAAAGGACCTCGAAGTACTCGGGGCCATTCTTGTCCAGGAAAGCGATCCGGCTCTGCTCGGCGAGCCCGGCGGCCCGCAGCCCCTGGGCCACGCGGCTCGACCGCGCGTCCATCTCCGACCACGTGATCAGGCGCTCGCCATAGGTGATCATGGGGTGGGCGCCCCGCGCGCGCGCATGCTCCCTGACGATACGACCGAGCGACCAGGACATTTCGCGGCCTCCCTGTCAGCGAAGGTATGAGAGGCCAAGAATATAGGTGACGAGGCCTGCTCGGCGAGCCTAAACTCTCACCTGCCTGGAGAGCGCATGGCGACACGAAAGCTCGGCGAAGTCGTCCAGCAATTGCGGGAGGCCCGGGGCCTCAGCCAGGCCCAGCTCGCCGAGCGCGCCCAGGTCTCCGTGAGCTTCGTGTCCATTCTCGAGGGTGGGCAAGCGGGGCACAATCCGCCCGCGGCCATCGTGCAGCGGTTGGCGCGAGCGCTGGGCGTGACCCCCAGCAAGCTAACCGAAGGGGAGGAGTCTCCATGATGCGCATCGCGTGGTTGCTGGTGCTTCTCGTCACCTTGCTGTTCCCCGCCGCCGCCGTCCAGGCTCCCGCCCAGCAGAAGACGCTGGTCGTCACCGGCTATGGCGGGCGCTGGTCCGAGGTCATGAAGAAGGCGCTGATTGAGCCCTTCGAGAAGCAGCACGGCGTCAAGATCGAGCTCGTCACGGGCATCACCACGGAGTGGGTGGCCAAGCTCATGGCGGGAGGTCCCGACAATCCGCCCTTCGACGTCGTGATGGGCAACGAGCCGCCCTTCCCCATCCCCCGTGAGCGCGGCTTCTTCGAGCCGCGCAACCTGGCCCTCGCGCCCAACATCAAGCACGTGTACGACAAGGCCCTGATCGGGGACACGAGCCTCGCCATCTTCTGGGCGCGTATCGGGATCGCGTACCGCACGGATGCCGTCTCCAAGAAGCCCACGTCCTGGAAGGATCTCTGGGACGATGCCTACGCGGGGCGCCGCGGCACCTACGTGATCGGCAACACCCTCGGCATCAACTTCCTGTTCATGGTGTCGAAGGTCTACGGCAAGGAGTACTTCGACGTGGACGCGGGCATCGCGGCCATCAAGCGCATGCAGCCGAAGCTCGTGGACTTCACGGGCACCATGGAGAAGTATCTCGAGTCGAAGGAGGTCGTGATCGCCGTGATGCACGACGCCACCGCGTACGACCTCCAGAAACGCGGGATCCCGGTCGACTGGGCCGCGCCCGTGGAAGGGGTACCCATCCTCGACCAGGTCATCCAGGTCACGAAGGGCTCAAAGAACAAGGACCTCGCCTGGAAGCTCGTCGATGCGTACCTCTCTCCGGAGGTGCAGACGGCCTTCGCGACTGAGCTCTTCTTCAGCCCGACCAACAAGACGGTCAAGCTGCCGGCGGACGTTGCCCGGAAGATCATCAACGGTCCCGCCGATGTCGACAAGCTCGTGCTCTTCGACTGGGCCAAGGTCGCCCGGCAGCGTCCCCAGTGGACGGAGCGCTGGAACAAGGAGCTGCGCTGAGCGTCGCTCCGCCACCCGACGTCGAGCTCCGGGGACTCGCCAAGCGCTTCGGGGAGACTCTGGCCCTCGACGGCGTGTCGCTCGCCGTCCACGCCGGCGAGTTCTTCACGCTCCTGGGCCCGTCGGGTTGTGGCAAGACGACGACCCTCCGCGCGGTGGCGGGGTTCATCGATCCGTCCGCGGGCGATGTCCTCATCAAGGGGAGCCGGGTCAACGAGGTCCCGCCGCATCGCCGGCGCGTGGGCATGGTCTTCCAGCACTACGCGCTCTTCCCTCATCGCACCGTTTTTCAGAACGTGGCCTTCGGGCTCCGGATGGCGGGAGTGGAGCGCGGCGAGCTCGAGCGCCGCGTCGGCGAGGCGCTCGAGCTGGTGCGGCTGCCCGCCTATGGCGCGCGGTATCCGCGCGAGCTCTCCGGGGGCGAGCAGCAGCGGGTGGCCCTGGCGCGGGCCCTCGTCACGCGGCCCGCCGTGCTCCTCCTCGACGAGCCCCTCGGCGCCCTCGACAAGCAGCTTCGCGACCACATGCAGATCGAGCTCAAGAGCTTGCAGCGCGAAGTCGGCATCACCACCATCTACGTCACCCATGACCAGGACGAGGCGCTGACCATGTCGGATCGTATCGCGGTCATGCGCGGCGGCCGGCTGGAGCAGATCGGCGCGCCCCGCGACATCTACGAGAGCCCGCGCACCGTCTTCGTGGCCGCCTTCATCGGGACCACGAATCTCTTGCCCGTGCGGGTCCTCGGGGGCACCGAAGTCGAGTGGGGACGGGCCCGCGTCCGCACGGCCCGTCCCGCGGGCGGCCCCGGAGCATCGGTGACCCTCGCCCTCCGGCCGGAGCGTGTGAGGCTCGAGCCCGATGGCCGGGCCGACAATGTGGTGGCCGCGGACATCGCTCACGTCGTCTACCAGGGGGAGACGGTGCGCTACATCCTCCGGACCGAGGAAGGGCTCGAGCTCCAGGCAGTGGAGCTCGGCCAGACCCGCTTCGCGCCGGGCGCGCGCGTTCGCGCGGGCTGGGCCGCGGATGACGCCCGCGTCCTGGAGGGATAGCGACACCGATGCGCGAGGTTCCCCCTCACCCTGCCCTCTCCCCCACTGGGGGAGAGGGATACAAGGCGGGGAAGACGCGGGATTATCTCTATCCCTCTCCCCCGTCGCGGGGGAGAGGGCCGCAGTTCGAGCTGAAGGGCGAAGCCCTGAGGCGAGGGCTGAGTAAATGAGGGGGTGCACATGAGGACAGGAGCGCGTTCATGAATCGACCGGGCGAGGGAGGCCAAGCCATGCGCCCCATCGTCGGCATGATCACCATCGGTCAATCGCCGCGCTCGGACGTGGTGCCCGACATGGTCGAGATCCTCGGCCCGGGTGTGGAGATCCGCGAGCGGGGCGCTCTGGATGGCCTGTCTCCACGGGAGATCGCCGCCCTCGCCCCGGAACCCGACGACGACCTCCTCGTCACGCGCCTCGCCGACGGCTCGAGCGTGTTCGTGGCCAAGCGCCACATGGTGGCACGCGTGCAGGCGCGCATAGACGAGCTCGAAGCCGGCGGCGTGGCCATGACCGCGCTGCTCTGCACGGGCGCCTTCCCGCGCTTCCGCTCGCGGCGCCCCTTCGTCGAGCCCCAGGAGGTCCTGCTCGGTCTTCTGCGCGGCCTGTCGTGGGAAGGGCGGCTGGGCATCCTCACCCCCTCGGTCCCTCACGTCCCCCAGACGGAGGCGCGCTGGCGCTCCGCGGGCTTCGACCCCGTCGTGGTGCCGCTCTCACCGTATGAGGAGGAGGATCCGGCCGCCCTTCACGACGCCCGGGCGGCTCTGAGCGATGGCAAGGCCGGGCTCGTCGTCATGGATTGCATCGGGTTCAGGCGGAAGACGCGCGACATCCTCCAGCGCGAGCTCGGCGTCCCCGTGCTCGTCGCCAATCTCCTGGTCGCCCGCGTGGTGGCGGAGCTGTGCGGGCTCTGAGCCGGGTGCCGCCCGCGGCCCTCCTCCTCGGGCCGCTCGTCCTGCTTCTCGTGGTCTTCTTCAGCGCCCCCTTGGCCCTGATGCTCGGGATCAGCTTCACGCGCGAGTCCTTCGGCCAGATCTCGTGGCAGCCCACGCTCCTGCAGTACGCGCGCTTCTTCTCCGACACCTTCTATCTGGGCGTGCTCTGGGACACCCTGGTCCTGGGCGCCATCACCACGGCGGCCGCCCTCGTCATGGGGTATCCGCTCGCCTGGCACCTCGCGCGGACGACGAGCCGCTGGAAGCCGGTGCTCCTCGTCTTCGTCCTCTCGCCGCTCCTCGTGGGCATCGTCATCCGCTGCTACGGCTGGATGATCCTGCTCGCCGACCGCGGCCTCGTCAACGCCATGCTGATCGATGGGGGCTGGCGCGCCAAGCCGCTGCCCCTCATGTACAACCGGTTCGGCGTCACCGTGGCCCTTCTGCATGTCTTCCTGCCCTTCATGGTCCTGTCGCTCACCGGCGTGCTCAAGCGCCTCGACCCCCATCTGCTCGAGGCCGCCATGACGCTCGGCGCCTCGCCCCTGCGCGCCTTCCTCGAGGTGACGCTGCCCCTCTCCCTGCCCGGGATCCTGGCCGGCTCGCTCCTCGTCTTCTCGCTGGCCATCAGCTCCTTCGTGGTGCCCATCCTGCTGGGCGGGTTCAAGGTCCAGGTCCTGCCCATGATCATTTACGAGCAGATGCTCTCGGTCTTCGACTGGCCCTTCGGCGCCGCCAACGCCTTCGTCCTCCTCGTGCTGTCCGTGGCCCTGATCGCCCTCTACATCCGCGCCACCGAGCGCGCCCTCCGGGGCATTCGCTGATGCTGCGCGCCGTCACCGCGGCCGTGTACGCCTTCCTGCTCCTCCCCCTGGTGGTGGTGGTGCTGGCCGCCTTCAACGCCGGCAACTACTTCACCTTTCCCCCGCAGGGGTTCTCGCTCAAGTGGTTCGCCAACTTCTTTGCCCGCCGGGAGTTCATGCAAGCGCTCTGGCTGTCGACCCATCTGGGCGTCGCCACCGCGGCGCTCTCCGTCTTGATCGGCCTCCCCGCCGCCGTGGCCCTCGTGCGCGGACGCTTCCGGGGCCGCGACGGCCTCAACGCGTTCGTCATGTCTCCGCTTCTGCTTCCCCAGATCCTGACCGGGGTGGCCATGCTCCAGTTCTTCACCATGCTGGGGTGGGCGCAGACGTACTGGGCGCTCCTCATCGGCCACGTGGTGGTCACGGCGCCCTACGTGATCCGGACCGCCTCGGCCACCCTCTACCACTTCGACCCGGCCCTCGAGGAGGCGGCGCAGAGCCTGGGCGCCTCTCCCCTCCGCGCCTTCTTCGAGGTCACCCTCGGCGTGATCAAGCCGGGTGTGGTGGCCGGGGCGATCTTCGCCTTCGCGATCTCCTTCGACAACTTCACGCTCTCGCTCTTCCTGACCGCGGCCGGGCTCACCCCGCTGCCCATCGAGCTCTTCGCGTATCTCAAGTACTCGTTCGACCCCACGGCCGCGGCCGTCTCCGCCTTCGCCATCGGGGTGGTCCTCGTCCTCGTCCTGGGTATCGCCCGGCTCATGGGCCTCGAAGAGTTCGCCGGCTTCTGAGCACCATGCCGCCCCTCCGCCCCGTCAGTCTCGACGAGATCGAGTCGATCGCCATCGGGGCCTGGATTCTCGGCACGGGCGGCGGGGGCAGCCCGTACCTGGCCCTCCTCAATCTGCGGCGCCTGTATCGGGAGGGCACCGTCGTGTCCCTCATGGATCCGGCCGGGCTCGCCGACGACGATCGTGTCGCCGTGGTCTCCAACATGGGGGCGCCTCTCGTCGGCCAGGAGCGGCTGACCGATCCCCGGACCATCGCCCAGGCCGTCCTCATGATGGAGGAGGTGATCGGGCAGCGCTTCCGCGCCGTCATGTCCCTCGAGATCGGCGGGGGCAACTCGCTCCAGCCCTTCATGGCGGCCGCCCTGCTCGGCTTGCCCGTGGTGGACGCAGACTGCATGGGCCGCGCCTTTCCCGAGGCGCAGATGACGAGCTTCGCCATCCATGATCTGCGGATGTACCCGCTCACCCTCGTGGATGTCCGTGACAATGCCGTGGTGGTGGCGCGCGCGGCCTCGTGGAAGTGGATGGAGCGGCTCTCCCGGACGGCCTGCGTGGCCGTCGGCTCCATCGCCTCCACCTGCAAGGCCCCGCGCACCGGCAAAGAGGTCAAGGAGTGCGCCATCCTCTATTCCACCTCCAAGGCGCTCCGCATCGGCCAGGCGGTGCGCGCGGCCCGGCGGGCGCATGAGGATCCGATCCAGGCCGTGCTGGCCCTCGAAGGCGGCCTGCGTCTCTTCACGGGCAAGATCCAGGACGTCGACCGCCGCGCCACCGAGGGATTCCTGCGCGGCACGGCCACCCTCGACGGCCTCGACGACTTCCGCGGCCGGACGATGCGGCTGGCCTTCCAGAACGAGTTCGCGGTGGCCTGGCTGGACGGGGCGCCCCGCGCCACCACGCCCGATCTGATCTGCGTGCTCGACACCGTCTCCGGCGATGCCATCGGCACCGAGACGCTCCGGTACGGTCAGCGCGTCACCGTGATCGCGCTCCCCGCCCCGCCCATCCTGCTGACGCCCAAGGGGATCGAGCACGTCGGCCCGCGCGCCTTCGGCTACGACCTCGAGTTCGTCTCCGTGTTCGCCTGATGCGGCGCATCGGCATCGACGTGGGCGGGACCAATACCGACGCGGTGCTGCTCGAGGACGATCGCGTCGTGCACGCGGTCAAGACGCCGACCACGCCCGATGTCACGGGGGGCATCGTGAACGCCCTCGAGCTCTTGACGGCTTCGTTGCCCGAGGGCGGGGGCGTGGTGGACGCCGTGATGATCGGGACCACGCACTTCACCAATGCGGTGGTCCAGCGGCGTGACCTGACCGCGGTCGCCGCCGTGCGTATCGGGCTGCCGGCCAGCGCGTCGCTCCCGCCCTTCGAGGACTGGCCGGAGGATCTGGCCCGCCTGGTGCGAGGCGAGGTGTTCATGGTCGAAGGGGGGCACGAGTACGACGGACGCCCCATCGTCCCGCTCGACACCGCGGCGGTCCGTCAGGCCGCACGTCGGATCCGCGAGCGCAGCTTGACGGCGGTGGCCATCGCCTCCGTGTTCTCGCCCCTCAACCCAACCTGCGAGGAAGAGGCCGCGCGCATCTTGCGGGATGAGTGCCCCGGTCTCTCCGTCACCTGCTCGCACGATCTGGGGAGGATCGGCCTCCTCGAGCGGGAGAACGCGACCCTGCTGAACGCCTGCCTGGTCGACCTGGCGAGCCGGACTACTCAGGGCTTCATGGAGGCGCTCGCTCGGAGCAAGATTCGCGCACCCCTCTACATCACCCAGAACGACGGCACCGTGCTCCCGGCCGAGCAGGCGCGGCAATTCCCCGTCTACAGCTTCGCCTCGGGGCCCACCAATAGCATGCGCGGCGCCGCCTTCCTGTCGAAGCGCGACGATGCCATCGTGGTGGACGTGGGCGGGACCACCACGGACATCGGCGCCCTGCGCCACGGCTTTCCGCGCGAGGCCAATAACGTGGTCGAGATCGGCGGCGTCCGGACGCTCTTCCGCATGCCCGACCTGCTCTCGCTCGGGCTCGGCGGCGGCAGCCTGGTTGCTCCCGAGCCGCTCGCCGTGGGACCGCTGAGCGTCGGGTTTCGGCTGACCGAGCGGGCCCGCGTCTTCGGCGGCCCCGACCTGACCGTCACCGACATCGGCGTGGCCGCCCGGCTCGTCGACCTGGGCGCGCGGGAGCGCGTGGCTGATCTTCCCGCGCCGCTCGTGGAGCGGACACTCGCGCGCATCTCCGCCATGATCGAGGAAGGCGTGGACAGGATGAAGACGGAGGCGGCGCCCGTGCCTCTCATCGCCGTCGGGGGCGGCTGCTTCGTCATTCCCGAGCGTCTGGCCGGCGTCTCGGAGGTGGTGCACGTGCCGCATCAGGCCGTGGCCAATGCCGTGGGCGCCGCCATCGCCCAGGTCAGCGGCGAGGTCGACCAGATCTTCCAGGGACTCTCGCGCGAGGAGGCGATTGCCCGGGCGCGGATGCTCGCCGAGGAGCGCGCGGTGCGGGCCGGGGCCGACCCCACGAGCCTCCAGGTGGTCGAGGTCGAGGATTTGCCCTTGGCCTATCTCCCCGGCAACTCGCTGCGCACGCGCGTCAGAGTGGTGGGAGACATCGCCTCGCACTGATCCGGCGAGGCCGAGCTAGCGGGCGCCGCCCCCGTGCCAACTGAAGAACGGATGGACCACAGCCCGCGTCAGAGGGTACAGGCTGGCCGTTCAAGGTCGAGCACGGAGACGAGGCGGCCGAAGCCAATATACTGGCCGATCATCATGCCCAGTTCGACGATCTGCGCGTCGGTGAACTGGACGCGCAGAGTGCGGAAGAAGTCATCGTCGATCTCGTGGTGCGTCAGGGCCATGAGTTCGGCAAAGCGAAGCGCGATCTTTTCCTGCGGGGTGAAGGCGTTGTTCTCTTGATAGGTGTCCAGGGCCGCGATTTTTTCTTCGGTCAAACCGTGTTGCATCGCCGATGCAAAACGCCCCCGCTTTCAGGTAAAGCAGTCGTTGAGCTGCGCCATCTTGATCCGGACGAGCTCTTTGAGCACCGGGTCCACCGCGCCGCCCGTGTGCCAGGGGAAGTAAAACTGAAAGTAGGCGTGGAACATCTCCGGGCAGTGGCCCAAGACCTGGAACAGGGTCGCCTGCTCCTGCCCACTCTCGGCCGCGCGCTCGACGTATTTCGCAAATTCAGGAGTGAGCTGATTTTTTTCCAAGACGCTGAGACGCGCCATGTCCTCCTCCCTTCGTGTTGAAGGCCGGTTCCTCAGTCACCCTTCCTCTGCCTAAGCCGTCAGACCCAAAGGTTCAACGCCGGTGGTGCCCGATTTGATGGGGAAGATGGAGAGGGCCCCTTCCGGCGCTACTATTTGACTCTCGCGTAATTGAGTCACAGATCTGAGCCAGAGAAATTAAGTACTTGCCCGGATTATGCGCGAACACCTGGCCCCCTCACCCTGCCCTCTCCCCCAGTGGGGGAGAGGGATCAGAATGAAGAGAGCAGCGTAGTGAAAGTGTTCTTATCCCTCTCCCCCGCCGCGGGGGAGAGGGCAGGGTGAGGGGGCCATACGACGAGAGAGTGTCCTTCACGAATAGTCCAGGCTAGGGTGTCACCGTATTCGGCGAGTGTCATTAGCGTACTCAGGCACTGGATGACCTCGTCTGCACGGCCGAGCAGAGACGGCTGGATTGTCAGGCCGAGCGCTCTCGCCGTCCTGAGATTTAAGCCCCTCGCGGAACACTTTGACCAACTGTGGGAACTGGTCGGTGCCGCTGGCGGACCCAGGGGCGAACACTCCGATGCGGCGGGTATCAGCCGCTCGCTGCGCCTCCGCCGTGTCCTGATAAGCGGCGAGCTGCACGATAAGGAGGGCCGAGATGAGCGCGAGGGCGAGGGCAGCGCGTGGACCGATCATGGTCAGGCCTGGGCGCCCCGTTCGAGAGGTCATGCCGCCACTGCCGTGTGCTGGCTGAGCACGGTGGCGATTCTGTTCCAGCCGTCGATCCTGCGCAACTTGATCTGCCCGCTTATGCCACCGAGCCTCGAGCATCCTTGACACTCTTCGAGCCGGACATACCACCACTCCGCTGTTCCAGCTCAATGCTGACCCCGGCGACAAGCGCAGACCCCTAACGCACTCCGCGGTCGATGCGACGGCCAGCCTGGTAGACGTCGAGCACGTCCCAGAGCGCGGTGATCTCTCGCGTCGGATCGCCGCGCACCACCATGACGTCGGCGCGCCGGCCGGGGGCGAGGCGCCCGGCCAGCGCGCCCACGCCGATGGAGGCCGCCGCGCCCGCGGTGCCGGCCACGATGGCATCCGAATACGAGAGCCCCGCCTGGGCGAGCATGTGGATCTCGTGCACGAACTCGCCGGGGGCATACCAGCCCCAGGGCGAGTCCGAGCCCGCCGTCATCCGGACACCCGCCTCGCTCATCCGCCGCACGGCATCGATCCGCACGTCGAGGGCCCGCCGGGAGTCTTCGAGCTTCGCCACGAGCTCCGGAGTGAGCTGCCCTTCCCGCTCGCGCGCTTCGCGGAGTCTTTCGATCCCGGCCTTCATCACGTAGAGCGTCGGATTGACCCAGGCCTTGGCCGCGACCAGCCGCTCCACCAGATCGGGCCGGAACCGGTAGGTGCCGTCGGGCTCCGTGAAGATGCAGTGGATGATCATGTCCACATCCGCGTCGAGACAGTTCTGGACGGACTGCGCCGAGGTGCAATGGGCGGCCGTGAGCTTGCCGTGGCGATGGGCCTCGTCGGTCATGGCTACCAGCTCGGGCACGGTGTACGAGGCGCGGTTCGGATCGGAGGTGCGCGTGGAGCCGCCGCTCGCCACGATCTTGATGTAGTCCGCGCCCTCCTTGAGCAGCTTCCGCACCTCCGCGCGCACCGCGGCCTCGCCGTCGGCCTCGGAGCCGAAATAGCCCATGTGCCCACCCGTGATCGAGATGGGGCGCCCGCAGATGACCATGCGCGGCCCGGGGGCGAGCTGGCGCCGTATGCCCTCGCGGAGGGAGAAAGCCACCTGACCCTTGGCGCCGTTCTCGCGCAGCGTCGTCACTCCCGAATGGAGGAGCGTGCGGGCATTCTTGGCCGCCTGCAGGAGCAGGATGTCGTCGTCTTCCTTGGCGACATCGTCGCCGAGCGTGCCATCGCCCGGCGCGACGAGATGCGTGTGCGCGTCCACCAGGCCGGGAAGAATGGTGCCCCCGGCATAGTCTTTTCGGTCCACCGAGGCGCCGACGGCCACGCGGACATCGGTCTGGCGACCGAAGCTCACGATCCGATCGCCCTCCATGAGCAGCGCGGCATGCTCGATGGGCGTGGCGCCGGTCCCATCGAGGAGACGTGCGGCCGTGAGCAGCGTGAAGTGCACGGATGTCTCAGTCATGCGGTCGCATTCCTCCAGACTGCGCGGTGGGGAAAACGCCGCGCCCACCGTAGCACAGGCCGGTCACAAATGGACTGCTCCTTCCCGCGCCAACGGAAAATGCAGAGCCGGGCGCGGGCGACAGCAATGGACCACCGCCGCTCTGCCGCGCCCGGCCCGATCCGCCTAGTTGCCGTTCGAAAGCTCCACGAACTCGAATGACATCACGCTCAGCTGATACGACGAGCTGGCGGGGACCTGGAGGTCGAAGTAGCTTCGGCCTCTCGCCGGCACGGTGTCGCCGATGGGCTGGATCACGTTCCTGATGGGCCGCCCCGCGGCGTCCACGGCCGTGATCTGCAGCTCAACGCCCTGCGCGGCCTCGCCGTAGTCATTGTAGACGTACCCCGTGAGCCTGGACATGCCCGGCCGTCCCCCTTCGGCCGTCCACTCGACGTGGAAATACTCGTCGCCAAGCGTGGCCGCTTGCCGGGGGACCGCCGCGTTTCTCTCGAAGGTGGTCGGATCGTCGGCATTGCCAGCCGCGGCAATGCCTCCGGTACCGGCCGCGGTTCCGGCAAGCGCGGCTCCCAGAATCGCGACGACAGTGATGACCGACGTGTGGATCCTGATCATGATCGTGCCCTCCTTACGTGATTCGCTCACGTGATTGACAGTGTGCTCGTGTCGGCCTGCGGCTCGGCTTTTCGCGCGCCCTTCAGCGGGGCGCGGACAGCGGGTCGGCAGACCAGGAGACAGCGAGAGTCGAGTCTCGACAGTATTCCTACGCGGGAGGGGGCGCGCGAGCATGGAGAGTGACGGCGCAGACACTGAAGGATGCCTTCTCGGGAGGCAGCGCTGGGGTAGCGGTCGGAGGCGGAATTACGTGAAGCCCGGCCGGATCCACGGGCCCGACGAGCCCGCTCGCCAACGTGACGAGCACGACAACATCGTCGAGGTCCGCGTTGTCATAGATACCGGGGATCCACGACGCATCCGGCGGACTCGCGTAGGCGAGCCCGGTCAGCGTGACGAGGACTCCGAGGGTGACCACGACCAAGAAGGCCCGCGAGATAGTCGTCTTGACAGCGCCTTCGCTCATGACGGTCTCAGAGCTACTCCCCGATCGCGTGCGTGTCAAGCGATAGCTCGGCGCACGCGAAGCGCTCTCGGCGGCCTCACACTCCTTTACGCGCGACACACGTGGCGTTCACACGGGCCCCGCATCCTCGCCGCGTCGCCGTCCCCCATGCCGGGAAGAGGCTCGGGAGCGGCAGGACCTGAAAGAGGAGGATGCGATGTCCATCGACCGGAAGCGACGGCTCCTGTGGAGTGGCGCGGTGTCACGGATCGCCTGGCCGTGTGTTCGAGATGTCACGTTGACTTCACTTGCGGGTATCCCGATTGGGGCGTAGCCTGGCACCCGTGCGATATCGTGTGACGCTCGTCCCGCTGCTCGGTCTGCTGATGCTCACGCTGGTGGCATTCGCTCACGCGAACCCGCCCGATCAGACATGGCAGCCCGGGATCTACGACGACGCCGACTTCGATGATGTGATCGCCATCATCGTCTCCTGGAGCGGCGCCACGCCGGAGTCGTTCCACGGAGGCCTGGGGCCGCTTCTCGTCGCCGCGGCG
>DASYTI010000016.1 GCA_036002485.1 Candidatus Methylomirabilota bacterium
GCGCGCGTCGGCGGCGGTGGGGGCCGACGGGCTGATGATCGAGGTCCACCACGACCCCAACCGCGCGCTCTCCGACGGGCCGCAGTCGATCACGCCCGACATGTTCGAGGAGCTGATGCGGGAGCTGCGCCAGATCGCGCCCGTGATCGGCCGGAGACTATAGGCACTGGCTGCGAGCGAAGCGCGATTCATTCGCCCCGGGGCCGCGAAGCGGACCCGTGTGATGAGCGGCGGCGAATTCACTTCGCCGCCGCGGAAGACGCGAGCGGGGGGCGCGGGGGGCGCGAAGTCGAGCGAAGCGAGACGAACGCCAACCCTGCGTGTACGACGCGACGCGCCAGCGTCGCACCTCGGATCCTGGGGGTGCGCCGCTAGCACCCCCCAGCTCAGTTAAGCGCGATGACTTTGCGCTCGAGCAGGCGGGCGAAGATCAGCAGCGCGTCCTCCTCGGACATCGGGCACAGCTTGAGGATCGAGCGCACGTCCCATTCGCCGTTCACACGGGAGAGGACGAAGCCTTCCTGGGGGTCGATGTTCTGCCGGGTGAGGGTGATCATGTCCATGAGCATCACCGGCACCTTGTCGAGGGGCACGGTGCGCAGCGCGCGGTCCTTGCTGCGCGAATCCACGACCGCGATGAGGCCCTTCTTGGCGTTCTGGTTCAGGCGGTCGATGGACAGCACTTCTTCATAGGCGCGCAGCGCGGCGTCATAGCGCCGCTCGGTCAGCCGCTGGTTGGCCACGCTCAGGAGGTCCTTGATCGTGCCCACCAGGTCGGCGGCGGCCGCCGCCTCCCGGCCGACCTTGTCCACCTTCACGAGACCCCGCTGGTGGAGCTCGTACATCGCGCAGGCCGTCTCGAACTCCGACCGGCGCAGCTCCATGCCGATCTCGGCCATGCTCTTGTCGAGGGAGGCCATCCTGAGCGCCTCGCGCTCCACCGGATCGTCGGGGAGAGCGTGGCCGCTCATCGCCTTGAAGGTGACGCTCATGGAGGGCAGGACCTCCTTGATGCGCTGCCACTCGTCGACCCGCCGCACGCCCTCCATGATCACCCCGGTCACGTCCACGTCGATGAAGACGGTCACGTTGGGTTGCACCTCGCCGTCCTTGAACTCGAACTTGCCCTCCGGCCAGAGAAAGAGGTCGTAGATCGTTTCTTCGGCCTTGGCCTGCAGGCTCCGTCGGAGATCGTGCTCCGACAGGATGCCTTCCGCGATGAGGATCGAGCCGATGAGCTGGCCCTCGGTCTCCTGCTTGAGCAACGCTCGGAAGAGCTGCTCCTCGGTGACCAGGCGCTCCCGGATCAGGAACTGCCCAAGCGACTCGCGGGGGTCGTTGGACCACGACGTGTGGATCACCCCGCCCTGGAAGAAGATCCGCTTCTCGACCGAGCGCCGCTCGAGATGGAGCGTACCCGTCTTCCGTCCCGAAGCGATCCACTGAAGGATCTCGGGGAGATCCATCGTCCGGAGGTTGCCGCTGAGGCCCATGTCGGTGCGGGGCCCTTAGGCGGTCAGCCGCGTTCCCAGGCGAGGTCCCAGTACAGGTAATCCCGCCAGCTTTCGGGCGCGCGGTGAAGGCCGACGGTGAGGGTAAGGTAGGGCAGGGCGGCCGGCCGGCGCGGCTTGCGGACGAGATGGAAGCCGATCTCCTCGGGAGTGGCATCGCCCTTCCGGCGGTTGCAGGAGATGCAGCACGTCACGATGTTGTCCCAGCCCTTGTGGCCACCGCGCGCG
>DASYTI010000017.1 GCA_036002485.1 Candidatus Methylomirabilota bacterium
CGCCCCGGGCGGCGTGCGTCCGGCCAAGAAAGGACGTTGCGACCACCTCGATCGAGCGATCGCCGAGAGTTCGCGCGATGGTGAGGGCCTCCTGGCCGAACCTGACGGCCTCGTCGTAGTCGCCAGTGGCCAGGCACTGGATCACCATGAAGGTGGCGATCCGCGCGAGTCGGTGCTGGTCGCCGAGCGCCCTGGCGAGTATCTCCGCCTCGTGGAGCTGCTCGCCCGTGCGCGTCCGATCGCCGAGCGGTTGGAACGCGTTCCGGAGGTCGATGCGGATGTCGATGGTCAGCTCGGTCGTCTCCCGGCTGTCGGGGAGGCGGCGGAGGGCCGCGAGCGCCTGCTCCAGGTGGGCGATGGCCTCGCGGTTGGCTGCCCGCGCCTCGGCACGGAGCCCCGCCTGGCGGAGATAGGCGACCGCCTTCTCCCACAGCTCTCCGCGCAGGGCGTGGTGGGCAAGCCGCTCGGCCTGCTCGGCGACGCGGTCTGTCGAGAGTCGCTCGATGGCCTCGGTGACGCGGGCGTGCAGGGCGCGCTGCCGGTCCTGGAGCAGCCCCTGGTACGCAACCTCGTGAGTGAGCGCGTGCTTGAACGTGTACTCGAGGTCCGGAAAGAGCCGGGTCTCGTAGAGGAACTCCGCGGCCTGGAGGTTCGTCAGCTCGGCGCGCACCTCGTGCTCCGGCGCCTCGGCAATGGCCAGGAGCAGCGGCATGGGCACGTCCTTGCCGATGACGGCGGCCGCCTGGAGCAGTCGCTTGTCCTCGGGCGCCAGGCGGTCGATGCGCGCAGCCAGGATAGCCTGCACGGTGGCGGGGATCTTTAGGTTCTCGACGGGCCGGGTGAGCCGGTAGGCGCCGCGCTCGCCGACCAGGGCCGCCGTCTCCACGAGCGCGCGCACACTCTCCTCGAGGAAGAGGGGATTTGCTTCCGTCCGCTCGACCAGGAGCTGCTTCAGCGGACCCAGCGCCGCGTCAGGGCCGACGAGCACATCGAGCAGCTCATCAGCACTCTCGGGCGGCAGAGGATCGATCCGGAGCTGGCGGTAGTAGGTCTTGCCGCCCCAGGCGTGGTGGTACTCGGGACGGTAATTGACGAGGAGCACGAGGCGCGCCGCGGGCAGGCTCCCGATGAGGCTATCGAGCAAGGCCTGGGTTTCGCCGTCGATCCAGTGCAGGTCCTCGAAGACCACCACCAGAGGCTGGACCTCACTCTCGCGCAGCAGCAGGCGCTTGACCGCGTCGAGCGTCTGCTGGCGCCGCTGGAGCGGATCGAGGGCTTGCCAGGACGCCTCCTCCACCGGCACGTCGAGGAGCGCCAGGAAGGCGGGCACGACGGATCCGAGCGCCGGGGCGAGCGTCAGGACCTTCCCCGTGACCTTCTCCCGGATCTTCCGCGGGTCGTCGCGGCTCTCGATCTCGAAGTAGCCGCGGAGCAGCTCGATCACGGGAAGATAGGCGGTGGCCTTGCCGTAGGAGACCGAGGCGGACTGCACGATCAGCCAGCCGTGCATGCGATGGGAGTGGGTGAGCTCCCAGAAGAGACGCGACTTGCCGAGGCCCGGCTCCCCGACCACGGCGACCACTTGGCCGTGCCCAAGGCTGGCCCGGTCGAGGGCGCCTCGGAGTTGCTCCAGCTCCGCGTTGCGGCCGACGAAGCGCGTGAGCCCTCGCCGCGCCGCGGCCTCGAGGCGGGTGCGGGCGGCGCCGGCCCCCACCAGCTCGAACACCTCGACCGGCTTGCCGAGCCCCTTGATCGGCACCGGGCCGAGCGGGGTGACCTGGACGAAGCCCTCGGCCAGGTGCAGCGTCTCGTCAGTGAGCCGGATGCTGCCGGGCGCGGCGAGCTGCTCCAGGCGTGCCGCCAGGTGCGTGGTCTGGCCCACGGCCGTGTAGTCCATGCGGAGATCACTCCCGATCGAACGCACCACGACCTCTCCGGAGTTGACGCCGACGCGGATCTGCACTTCCACGCCCTGCGCGCGGCGAAGCTCATCCGAGTGGCGCCGCACGACGTCCTGCATCCGCAGGGCGGCATAGCACGCGCGCACGGCGTGATCTTCATGGGCGAGCGGCGCGCCGAAGAGCGCCATGATGCCGTCGCCCATCACCTGATTCACGGTGCCCTCGTAGTGATGGACGGCGTCCATCATCAGCGTGAGGACGGGATCGAGAATCTTGCGCGCCTCTTCCGGATCGCGGTCGGCGAGCAGCTCCATCGAGCCCTTGAGATCGGCGAAGAGGACCGTGACCTGCTTCCGTTCGCCCTCGAGGGCAGTCTTCGAGGTCAGGATCTTCTCGGCGAGGTGCTTGGGGGTGTAGGCCTCCGTAGAGGCAAAGCGGTCCGCTGTTGGCGTCGCGGGTGCCAGCCCCGTCGGGTGGGCGCACTCGGGACAGAACTTGGCGGTTGGGGAGACCGGGCGGCCGCAGTTGCTGCACGACCGCGCCAAGGGCGCGGCGCACTCTTCGCAGAACTTCGCCGCGATCTCGTTCTCGTGCTGACACCGGGGACACTTCATGCTCGAGCCTCCACCGTACGGGGGCGCGCCGGTCCGAACGTGCGCCAACCCTAGCCGGCG
>DASYTI010000018.1 GCA_036002485.1 Candidatus Methylomirabilota bacterium
AGCGGGACAGTCTCTCCCAGATCCTCCACGGGATCGGCAGGGTGGGGTCCTCGTCCCACGGGCACCGTGAACTCTACCGCCGCTGCTCGATGCTGCGGTTCCATCATATAAGGGCAGGGTGAGGGTGGCGTTGTCTCGCGAATAGCCTAGCGTACTGGGCTCGGGTTGCTGCCGGATGCTTTCTTCCGGACCTTCACGCCTGTCCATTGCTCATAAAGCGAGGTGACGGCGGCCATGTCGAGGGCGCCCAGGCCCTGCGCGTGCGCGGCCTCGTACATCTGCCGGACGGTGGCCGCCACCGGCATGGGCATCTCCAGACTGGCGGCCATGGCCAGCGCCAGCGAGAGATCCTTGCGCGACAGGTTGATGCCGAAGGACGGCGCGAAATTCCCGGCGAGCACGTTGGGCATGCGCTTGAGGAAGTGGTGGGAGCGGCCGCCGCTCGTGGAGAGGATCTCGAAGAGGCGCTCCGGGTCGACCCCGGCCTTCACCCCCAGCACCATCGCCTCGGCGGCCACCGCCATGTTCCCCATCGACATCACGTTGTTGACGATCTTCACGACCTGGCCCGAGCCGAGGGGACCGACGTGGTGGAGATCGGTGCCCAGCGTCATCAGAAGGGGCCGGCATCGCTCGAGCACGGCCGCCTCGCCCCCGATGAGAAAGACGAGCTTGCCGCTTCCCGCCTCGATGGGGCCGCCGCTCACGGGCGCGTCGAGACATTCGACGCCGGACTTTCTGGCCGCCGCCGCCACCTCGCGCCAGCAATCCGGATCGATGGTGCTCAGGTCGATCAATGTCATGCCAGGGCGGAGCGCCGAGAGCACCCCATCCTCGCCGAGATAGGCGCGGCGAACGGCGGCGGGATCGGTCAAGCTCGACAGGACGAAGTCCGCGGCTTCCGCGACTCGAGCCGGCGAAGCGGCCAGGATCACCCCGTTCGCCTTGGCCTGTCCGGCGCGGCCAGGATCCACGTCATAGCCCGTCACCGCATACCCCTCGGACACGAGCCGCCGCGCCATCTGCCCGCCCATGGTCCCCAAGCCAAGAAATCCGATCCTGGGCTTCGTCGTCATGGCGCGGTCCTCCCCGCCCCGCCCTCGGGCGGCAACGCGTCCAGGAAATCGAGGAGGACGCGGTTGAAGGCCGCGGGTTGATCGAGGTTCGAGGAGTGCCCGGCGCCCGCGATGACCTCGAGCCTGGCCCCGGGAATCTTCTTCGCCATGTACTCGCAGGGGGTGAGAAACGGCTGATCCTGGTCGCCCACGATGACCAGCGTGGGCACGGTGATCGACGGGAGCCCGTCGATGACGCGCGAGTCGCGCTGGGCGAGCATGCCGCGCGCGGCGTGGGCCAGGCCCTGCGCGGAGCGATGAAACCCGGCCGCCTCGCGCATCTCGCGGCTTCGTCCGCGGAGCGTGTCGAGCCCGCGCGCCTCCAGCTCCGCCGCCCGCTCCTGCGCCCGCTGGTTCCAGGCCGCGCGCGCGGCGGCGTTCCGGTACCCGGGGCCGGAGTCGCAGATGACGAGCGCGCGGACCATCTCCGGATGCGCGAGGTAGAAGCCAAGGGAGGCGTAGCCGCCGAGGGAGAGGCCGCCCACGATGGCCCGCTCCACGCCCACGTGCCGGAGCAGCGCCCGCATGTCGCCCACCGTCAGCTCCTCGGAATACCGCGCGGGATCGTCGGGGCTGTCCGTCTGCCCGTGCCCGCGCATGCTCCAGCTGATGACGGTGTAGCGGCCCTCGAGCGCGCGGTGCTGGCCGTCCCACATGCGTCGCGTGGCCGAGTAGCCGTGGCTGAGGAGCACGGCCGGCCCGCGGCCGCTCACCTCGTAGTCGATCTCGATTCCATTGAGTTCTGCTCGAGCCATGAAGACGCTCCTTTCGCTCGCGATGGCATCCAAGTATGCCATGAGGGCCGGGCGGCGACGTTGACAGCCCGCGGGCCTCCTCTTA
The DNA here is from genome assembly GCA_036002485.1 of Candidatus Methylomirabilota bacterium. Taxonomy (NCBI): domain Bacteria; phylum Methylomirabilota (SeqCode); species Candidatus Methylomirabilota bacterium. The sequence continues at coordinate 1,956 of DASYTI010000018.1, forward strand.
AGATTGCTCACTTTCCCTCAACGCATGGAGGCGCGATGAAATTCGGCATCTTCTACGAGCATCAGCTCCCGAGGCCATGGGAGCGCGACAGCGAGCTGCAGCTCTTCCAGGACGCGCTCGACCAGGTGGAGCTGGCCGATGGCCTGGGCATCGACTATGCGTGGGAGGTCGAGCACCACTTCCTCGAGGAGTACTCGCACTCCTCGGCGCCCGAGGTGTTCCTGGCCGCCTGCTCCCAGCGCACGCGGCGCATCCGGCTCGGCCACGGCATCGTGCTCATGCCGCCGGGCTACAACCAGCCCGCGCGGGTGGCCGAGCGCCTCGCCACCCTCGATCTCGTCTCCCGGGGCCGCGTCGACTGGGGCACCGGTGAATCCGCCTCGCGCGCGGAGCTCGAAGGCTACGGCGTCAATCCGGCCGACCGACGCGCCATGTGGCGCGAGACCGTCGAGCAGGTCGCCAACATGATGGTGATGGATCCCTACCCCGGCTTCCAGGGCCAGTTCTTCTCGATGCCCGCGCGCAACGTGGTGCCCAAGCCGGTGCAGAAGCCCCACCCGCCCATCTGGGTTGCCTGCTCCAATCGCGAGACCATCCATCTGGCCGCGCAGCTCGGCATCGGCGCGCTGAGCTTCGCCTTCGTGGACCCTGCTGAGGCCAAGCACTGGGTCGACGACTACTACGAGACTTTCAAGCGCGAGTGCGTTCCCATCGGCCATGCCGTGAACCCGAACATCGCCATGGTCACGGGCTTCTCCTGCCACGGAAACGCCGAGGAGGCGCGCCGCCGCGGCAGCGACGGCTTCCGTTTCTTCCAGTTCGCCCTCGCCCATCACTACGTCTTCGGCAAGCACAAGCCGGGTCGCACCAATATCTGGACGGCTTTCGAGGCGGTGCGCGACCAGATCGGCACCGAGGTCTTGGGTGCCGGCACGGGCTGCATCGGCACCCCCGACGAGCTGCGCGCCGCCTTGCGGACCTTTCAGGACGCCGGGGTCGATCAGACCATCTTCATCCAGCAGGGGGGCAAGAACCGCCACGACCACATCTGCCAGTCCCTCGAGCTCTTCGCGGCCAAGGTCATGCCGGAGTTCGCGGAGCGCGAGGCCGAGCGCGAGCGGGCCAAGTACCAAGAGCTGGCGCCCTATGTCGAGGCGGCCATGGCCCGCAAGCAGGTCATGCGCTCGCTGGCCGACGGCGAGATTCCCGTGCACGAGGCCTACGGCAATACCGTGGCCCTCACCGACGAGGACATCCAGAAGCTGCCTGAGGGCAATCGGCGGCGCGTGCTGACCTTCCGGCGGATCCGCGAGATCGCCGAGCGGGCCGCCCGGGGCAAGTGA